>JBDSEX010000318.1:0-5252 GCA_039919835.1 Luteimonas sp. | reverse complement strand
AAGCGCTTGTGCGCACTACCGCTTCAGCCGCATGCCCCCGACGGGAACTTGTCCGAACAGTTGGAAGCTGAAGCCGCTCCTGCGAAAAACCACGAGCCACGTGCGAATTCAGCCCTGCGGCTTGACTCCCGGGGATCGGAGCTCGGGTACACCCACAAGCACCACCTCACGCAAAACTTCGCGTCAGGATTTCAATCCAGTCCGTGCAGATCGCTCAGATGGCTGGGACGCGACGCGAAGTAGGCGGAAAGATCGGCGATTTCCTGGTCGGTGAGGTTCTGCGCCTGCGCCGACATCAGTGCGTGTTCGCGCCCTCCGCTTCGGTACATCTGCAGGGCACGCGCGAGGTAGTCGTGGTACTGGCCGCCGAGTTTGGGATAGGTGGGGTCGAGCGGCTCGTTGCCGTCCTTGCCATGACAATCGACGCAGGCCTGGCCGGTGGCTTGGCTTTTGACCAGTACGCGCTTGGCACCGGCGTCGATGTGGCCCGTGGGCAGACCGGCCGAGGACGATTTCCCTTCGGCATGTTCGTCTGCGGTGGCGTGTTCGTCGGAGGCGGCTTGGTCGGCCGCGGGCTCGGAGCCCGTGCAGCCTGCGAGCGCCAAAGCCGCAAGCAGGCCGAGGGTGCATGCGTGGAAGCGAGTGATGGTCATGGCGCTGCTCACTTCTGTTTCAAGGTCGACAGGAATGCCGCGATGTCGGCGATGTCCTGATCGGAAAAACTTTCGGACTGTGCCTGCATGGTTGGATGCTTGCGGCTGCCTTTTTTGTATTCGCCCAGGGCGGTCACAAGATATTCCTTCGACTGACCCCCGATGCGTGGCACGCGGTAGTTCGGGTAGGCGTTCCGGTAGCCCGTGATGCCGTGGCATCCCTGGCAGGTATAGATCAGCTGTCGGCCCTTGTTTGCATCGCCCGCTGCAGGAGCCGAAAGATCGGCCGCGAGCGCGGGAGCTTGCAGGCCGACTGCGGACAGGATAAGTGCGAGGCACGCGGCCATCGACAACGGTCGCATCAATGTCTTCTCGAAGAGTTGCAGGGAGTGCGGTTCCGCTCAGGAGACGCACGGCGCAGTATAACTTGCGGCTTCGTTGTGGCGAAGCCGCCATGCCCCGCGGCTAGTTGCGGGGTGGACGAGCACTTCGATGCAGGTGGGTTGCCAGCACGACACAGGTGCCGTGTTGTCCCATCGTGTACTCGAATAGTGGACGTTGTGAGCAGGCTTCTGCCGTGCCCAAACCGGCTCAAACCATCCACTGCAACCTCCGCACAGCAACCTTTTCCGTAGCCCCTGACAGTCACCATGACCTTCGGCGCATGGTGCAGATCGAGCTAGGTGATATATCTAGCTACAACACCTCAAGAGCCTGTCCCGATGCCTGTTTCGACCGTTTCCCGTGATCGCCCGCAGTTTTACACGCGTCCCTTTCTGATCGCCCTCATGCTGGGCTGTGTACTGGTGCTTGGCGCGTGCAAGCGTGGCGGCGAAGGCGATGCGCAGGCCAAGGGCAAGGACGGCAAGGACAAGGCGCCCGAAGCAGTGCCGGTGGAAGTGGTGGCGGCATCGCGTCGCGCCATCGCCGCCAGCTACACCGGCACGGCGCCGCTTGAAGCGCGCGGCGAATCACAAGTAGTGGCGAAGACATCCGGGGTGGCGCTCAGCGTCACGGCCGAGGAAGGCCAGCAGGTCCGCGCCGGGCAGGTGCTGGTCCGCCTAGACTCCGCTCGCGCGGCACTGCAGGCGGCGCAAAGCTCATCGCAGATGCGCAAACTGGAGGCGAACTACGCGCGCTCGCGGCAGTTGGCATCGCAGAAGCTCATCAGCGCCAATGATATCGACCAGATCAAGTTCGACCTGGAGAACGCGCGCGCGGTCAACCGGCTTGCCAATCTCGAACTTTCCTATGCCAACGTCACTGCCCCGATTTCCGGCGTGATCGCCCAGCGCATGATCAAGCCGGGCAATTTCGTGCAGATCAACACGCCGATCTTCCGCATCGTCGATATCTCGCGGCTCGAGGCGGTGCTCAACGTACCGGAACGCGAACTCGAGACGCTCAAGGCCGGCCTGCCGGTATTGCTGCAAGTGGATGCGCTGGCGGGCAAGACCTTCCAGGGCACCGTGGACCGGGTCGCCCCGGTGGTCGACTCGGGCAGCGGCACATTCCGCGTGATCTGCGCTTTCGACGGCGGCGGCCTTCTGCAACCGGGCATGTTCGGGCGCATCAAGATCGATTACGACCAGCGCGCAAATGCACTGGTGATCCCGCGCATCGCATTGCTCGACGATGAAGAAGATCCGGCGGTCTTTGTCGCCCGCAACGGCAAGGCGGTACGGGTGCCGGTCAAACTGGGTTTCATGGACGGCGAGTGGGCCGAGGTGCGCGATGGTGTCAAACAGGGCGAGCAGGTCGTGACCGCCGGCAAGGTCGCGTTGCGCGATGGCAGTGCAGTGCAAATCATTGGGCAGGCGACCGCAAAGAAGGGCGTCGCCGCGAAAGGCGCGTCGAGTAGCAAGCAATGAGCTCCCAGGATTCCGTCGACGGCCACACGCCGTCCACGCCAAGGATTTCAACCGGAGGCATCGTCGAGTTCTCGACCCGCCGGCGCGTCACGGTGGCGATGGTCACGATCACCTTCCTGCTGTTTGGCGTCATCGCCTTGAACAGCCTCAAGGTCAACCTCTTGCCGGATCTCAGCTATCCGACCTTGACCGTCCGTACCGAATACACCGGCGCGGCCCCGACCGAAATCGAGACACTGATCTCCGAGCCGGTGGAAGAAGCCGTCGGCGTGGTCAAGAACCTGCGCAAACTCAAATCCGTGTCGCGTACAGGGCAGAGCGACGTGGTGCTCGAGTTTGTGTGGGGCACCGACATGGACCAGGCCGCGCTGGAAGTGCGCGACAAGATGGAAGTGCTGCAGTTGCCGCTGGAGGCGAAAAAGCCGGTCCTGTTGCGTTTCAACCCATCGACCGAACCGATCATGCGGCTGGTGTTGTCGTCGAAGAACGCCAGTGGCAACGACGCCGACGCGATCCGGCAATTGACCGAGTTGCGCCGTTATGCCGACGACGATCTCAAGAAGAAACTAGAACCCGTTCCAGGCGTGGCGGCGGTCAAGGTTGGTGGTGGCCTGGAGGACGAAATCCAGGTCGACATCGACCAGCAGAAGCTGGCACAGCTGGGGCTGCCGATCGATACCGTCATCAGCCGCCTGCAGCAGGAAAACATCAATATTTCCGGTGGGCGCCTGGAGGAGGGCTCGCAGCGTTACCTGGTGCGTACCGTCAACCAGTTCGCAAATGTCGGCGAAATCCGCGAAATGCTGGTCACCACGCAGTCCGCGGGTGGCGGCGCAGCGCAGAGCGCCGCCGACCAGATGGCGCGCGTTGCGGCTGCCTCAGGGTCCGCGGACGCGATGGCTGCTGCCGCATCCGTGCAGAGTGCTTCGTCGGGCGACCAGAGCACCGCCGCAGGTGGCATGCCGGTGCGTCTGAAGGACATCGCCGATGTGCGACAGGGCTACAAGGAACGCGAGGCGATCATCCGCATCGCCGGCAAGGAAGCAGTCGAACTCGCGTTGTACCGGGAAGGCGATGCGAACACCGTTGCGACCGCCGATGCGATCGAGAAGAAGCTCGAGGACATCAAGGGACAGATTCCATCCGACGTGGAGCTGACCACGATCGATGACCAGTCGCAATTCATCCGCCACGCGATCAGCGACGTGAAACTGGATGCGGTGATCGGTGGCCTGCTCGCGATCCTGATCATCTTCCTGTTCCTGCGCGACGGCTGGAGCACGTTCGTGATCAGCCTGTCGTTGCCGGTGTCGATCATCGCAACGTTCTTCTTCATGGATCAGCTGAACCTCAGCCTCAACGTCATGTCGCTGGGCGGGCTCGCGCTGGCG
This sequence comes from Luteimonas sp., assembly GCA_039919835.1. Lineage (GTDB taxonomy): Bacteria > Pseudomonadota > Gammaproteobacteria > Xanthomonadales > Xanthomonadaceae > JALYOU01. Next base: position 1,337 of record JBDSEX010000318.1, on the reverse strand, counting down.
ACGGGTCTCGTCGTCGACGATTCGATCGTGGTGCTGGAAAGCATCGCCAAGGCGCGCGAACGCGGACTCGGCATCCTCGACGCGGCGATCACCGGTACGCGTGAAGTCAGCATGGCGGTCGTCGCTTCGACCCTGACCACGGTGGCGGTCTTCCTGCCGCTGGTGTTCGTCGAAGGCATTGCCGGACAACTGTTCCGTGACCAGGCGTTGACCGTGGCAATCGCGATTGCGATTTCGCTGGTCGTCGCGATGACGCTTATCCCGATGTTGAGTTCCTTGAAAGGCAGGCCTCCGCTGGCGTTCGCCGATGAACCGCCGCATCCGGAATGGCAGCCCGAATCACGCTGGCAGAAGCCGATCGCGGGTGCGGGGCGGGGCATCGGCGTCGGCGTACGCGGATTCTTCTTCGGCATCGCCTGGGCGTTCGTCAAGCTATGGCGCGGCATCGTCGCGATTGTCGGCCCGATCATGCGCAAGGCCAGCGACATGGCGATGTCGCCGTATGGCCGTGCAGAACGCGGCTATATCAAGCTCCTGCCGGCGGCCATGGGCAGGCCGGTGCTGGTGCTTGGCCTGGCCGCGATTGCATTCGCGTTGACGATGCTCGTCGTCCCGTTGCTCGGCGCTGACCTGATCCCGCAACTGGCGCAGGACCGCTTCGAGATGACCGTCAAGCTGCCGCCGGGTACGCCGTTGCGCGAGACCGATGCAGTGGTGCGCGAGTTGCAGCAGAAGCACGCAAAGGACGACGGTATCCGTGCGCTCTACGGCGTCAGCGGTAGCGGCACGCGGCTGGATGCCAGCCCGACTGAAAGCGGCGAGAACATCGGCAAGCTGACGGTGGTCATGGAAAATGGTGGGAGCGAGGAACTCGAAGCCGCTCAGACCGAGGCGTTGCGCAAGACCATCGCCGGGAATGCCGGTGCGCAAGTCGACTTCAGCCGTCCGGAACTTTTCAGCTTTTCGACGCCGCTTGAAATCGAACTGCGCGGCGAAGATCTCGACACCATCGAGACCGCGGGCAGGAAGATGGCGGCCATGCTGCGCGACAACCCGCATTACGCCGACGTCAAGTCGACGGTGGAGGAAGGGTTTCCCGAAATTCAGATCCGATTCGACCAGGACCGCGCAGGCGCGCTGGGCCTGACCACGCGGCAGATCGCAGACATCGTGGTCAAGAAGGTGCGCGGCGATGTCGCCACGCGCTACAGCTTCCGGGATCGGAAGATCGATGTGCTGGTGCGGTCGCGCGAGAGCGATCGCGCGTCAGTCGAAAGCATTCGCCGGCTGATCGTCAATCCCGGCAGCAGCCGTCCGGTGACGCTGGATTCCGTCGC
>JBDSEX010000308.1:0-6727 GCA_039919835.1 Luteimonas sp. | reverse complement strand
TCCCGGTACGAATTGCGGGGGGCGCGCACCAGGCTTGACGAGCGTCATCTGCACATTGCCAATGGAGCGCTCATGGAAGCCACCTTCGCAATACGCGAGATAGAACTCCCACATGCGCACGAAGCGCTGGTCGTAGCCGAGGTCGCGCACCTCAGGCAGCCGCGCCATGAAGCGCTCGCGCCATGCGCGCAGGGTCAGCGCATAACTCGGCCCGATGTCTTCCAGGTTGAACAGGCGCAGGTCACTGCTGCGCGCCATCGCCGTGTGCATGGCCTGGTTGCACGGGATGAAACTGCCGGGAAAGATGTGGCGTTTGATGAAGTCCACTGAATGCAGCGCCTGTTTGTAACGACGATCTTCGATGGTGATGGCCTGGATCAGCGCCATGCCGTCGTCCTTCAACAGCGCGCCGACCTTGCGGAAGTAGGTGTCGAGATACTGATGTCCGATGGCTTCTATCATCTCGATGGACACAACGCGATCGTACGTGCCTTCGAGGTCGCGGTAGTCCTGCAGCAGCACCGTGACGCGGTCGGACAACCCGGCTGCGGCGACTCGTTCATTGGCTAGCGAGAATTGTTCATTCGAGATGGTGGTGGTGGTGACGCGGCAGCCATGGTTTTTCGCCGCATGCAGGGCGAAGCCGCCCCAGCCGGTGCCAATTTCGATCACGTGATGCTCGGGTCGCAGGTTTAGCTTGCGGCAGATACGATCAAGCTTGCGCGTGGACGCGACCTCCAGCGATTCGTCTTCCGCCGCGAAAATCGCTGACGAATACATCAGGTCGTCGTCGAGGAACAGGCGGTACAACGCATTGCCCAAGTCGTAATGCGCGGCAATGTTACGGCGGCTGCCGGCACGGGTGTTGCGGCTCATGGCATGAACGCCGCGCATTGCGACGGCCCCGATCCGTGCCAAGCCGGTTTCCATCGCGTCCAGGCGGTCGCGATTGCGCACGAGTATGCGGAACAGGGACACCAGATCGGTGCATTGCCACAGGCCATCCATATAGGCCTCGCCCGCCCCGACGCTGCCGTTGAGTGCGACCTGGCGGTAGAAGTCCGGATCGCTGACGCTGACACGCGCGTGCAACGTGTCCGCGTCGTTAGCAGCCGGTTGGCCGAGTTCAATGACGCCAAGCGCGTCCTCGAACACCAGGCGGCAGTCGCGCAGCTGTCCCATCGTCGCCAGCAGGCGCGAGCGCAACATGCGCTGCATTGCGGATGGCGTCACGTCGGTCGAGGACATCGTTTCAATGCGGGTATTCATGGCGGGATTCCGTGGTCGCGTTTGCGTGGCGGATCGGGATGGTCGTGGATGGGATTGCCGCGCAGCCACAGGCGCAACGCCTGCCAGTGGATCGCGGCGACAACCTGCAGCGTCATCAGGGGATATCGGAACAGCACGCGCGCAAGGTTGAAACCGCTCCACGCGCGGCGTTGCAACACCAACGTGGCATCGAAATTCTTGAGATCGCCGTCGAATACATCCATGTTGACGTGCAATTCCGAGTCCGGTGCGCTGAAGCGCCAGTCGTACTGTCGTTCCATCGGCATGAAGGGCGACACGTGGAAGCGCTTGTCGAAGCGCCAGCCATGCACGCGACCATGCGGCTCGGCGCCGGCAACCGGCAGGACGTAGGCATGCCGCTGCTTCCAGGGCGTGTTGGTGATTTCAGCGACGATGGTGTCCAGGGTGACCCCGTCGTCGGCAAAGCAGTAATACACGCTGACAGGATTGAAGCTGTAGCCGAAATAACGCAGGTGCGCCAGCAACCGGATGGGTCCAGCCGGGCGGTGCCCGGTCTTCGATTGGACCTTGTCGCGCACGGCGGTATCGAGTGGAACGTCCGTATCGCCCATGAAATCCGCGCGGCGGAATTCCGCGATGTTGGCGCGGTCGACGGACCAAAGACGGTGTTGGGCGAAGAGGTTGTCCGCTTCGGCCAGATCGATGTAAAGCATGCAGATTCGATAACGGAAGGCATGCGGCCGCGGCGCATGGCGGCGGTGCCGGACCCATCCTTCGTAGATCGCGCTTTTGCAACCCGTTGCGACGCGGGCGCTGTCGCTGTTTCCGATCGTTGCGGCAGACAAGCCAGTGGCGTCAATCGCGTTGCGATGCTGCATGGTCATGGCCAAGCGACCCCCAGGCCCTGCGCCACGTCCACCGCGCTACGCAAGCCATCCTCGTGGAAGCCGTAGCCCCAGTACGCCCCCGCGAACCAGAGATTGCGTTTTCCCTGTACCTCGCCCTTGCGCGCCTGGGCCGCCACGGACGCCTGCGTCTGTAATGGATGCCGGTATCGCACGCGTCGAAGGACGCTGGCTGGATCGATGCTGTCACCGCGGTTGAGCGTTACCACGATGGGGTCCGTTGCGTCGAGGGATTGCAGCAGGTTCATGCAGTAACTCACGGTGCATCGGGCATCCGCGGATGCAGGCACGTAAGCGTTCCATGCTGCCCAAGCCTTGCGATGCTTGGGCAGCAGGCGTGCATCCGTATGCAGCACCACGTCATTGTCCTGGAACGTCATCGCGCCCAGGATCCTGCGCTCGGTCGGCGTGGCATCGCCGAGCAACGCCAACGCTGCATCGGCATGGCACGCCAGCACCACATGATCGAACGTCTCGCGGCCGGTGGCACTGTCAACGTGCACTCGATCGCCGGCGTTGGCGACGCAGTGCACCGGACACCCGATGCGCTCGTCCACCGTCCAGCGCGCGCGCATCGCATCCACGTAACGTTGCGAACCGCCGGCAACCACGCGCCATTCGGGCCGGGCATTGACCTGCAACATGTGGTGGTTGTCCATGAAGCGCAGCAGGTGCAGCAGCGGAAACTGGAGCACCTGCTCTGCGGACATCGACCATAACGCCGCTGCCATGGGCACGATGTGGTCGTCGCGGAAAGCATCGGAGTAGCGCTCGGAGGCGATGAACTCGCCCAGCGTCGGGCCGCTGCCTTGCTGCTGCAGCAACGCCGGCGCAGTGCGGTAGAACCGCACGATGTCAGCTGCCATGCGCAGGAAGCGCGGCCGCAACAGGTTCCTCCGCTGGCAGAACAGGCCATCCAGCGTGCCTGCGTTGTACTCGAGGCCACTGGCCTGGTTCTGCACCGAAAAACTCATCGTGGTCGGTTGCGACGCGACGGCGAGTTCGGCGAACAACCTGGTGAGCAGCGGATAGTGCGTGCCGTTGAACACGATGAAACCCGTATCGACGGCATGGGGTCGACCTTGCACCTCGATGTCGTGCGTGTGGGTGTGTCCGCCCAGGTAGTCATTGGCTTCGAACAAGGTCACTTCGTGCTTTCGCGACAGCAACCACGCCGAGCCCAGTCCTGCGATGCCAGAGCCGACCACGGCGATCTTCATCGCCGCAGCTCAGCCCGGACGCGCTGCAAGGATTTTTGCAGGCACGGGACGCAGGTCCCAGATCAGCCCAAACGCGGAAAGCGCGCGCAAACCGTAATAAGTCATGTCGATTTCCCACCAGCGAAACCCTTGCCGTGCGGAGCCGGGATAGTGGTGGTGGTTGTTGTGCCAGCCTTCGCCCATGGTCAGGATCGCGAGGAGCCAGTTGTTGCGGCTGTTGTCGCGCGTGGGAAAGCGGCGCGTGCCCCACATGTGTGCCAGCGAATTGATGGTTACCGACACGTGGAACAGCGCGATGGTCGAGATGAAGAAACCCCAGACCAGCAGTTGCCAGCCATTCGTTCCGAGCGCCGGTGCAAATGTTTCCAGCAACGCGCCGAGCGCGAACAAGCCGAGGGCGAGCAGCACCGGAATCAGCAGGTCGTAGCGATCGAGCCAGCGCAGTTCCGGGAATTTGACCAGGTCCTTGATGACGCCGTGGTCTGTCGGAAACCCCCGCGGCGTCAGGAACCAGCCCATGTGACTGACGATGAAGCTTCGCGTGACCGGCGAATGCACGTCAAGTGCGGTATCGGCGTGCCGATGGTGGTTGCGATGGTGAGCCGCCCACCACAATGGGCCGCGCTGCACGCAACTCGCGCCCAGCAACGCGAACAGGAACTGCATGGCGCGCGACGTCTTGAACGTCTTGTGCGAAAAATAACGATGGTAGAACCCGGTGATCGCGAACATGCGCACCAGGTACAGCGTCAACGCAGTCCACAGCGCGAACCAGGAAAAGCCGACCCAGATCACTCCGAGGCAGGCGAGATGCAGGCCGATGAAAGGCAGGATGCGCAACCAGTCGACGCGGTCGAGCTCGGCTTCGCTGCGCTCGATCTGGGCGGAGGTGTCAAACCAGCGCGCGAGCGTCGCCGTTAGCCGGCGCGCAGCGGAGTCAGGGACACATTCCTGTGCGGGGCCATCAACGACCGAGGCGGGTGTGGACTGCATGGGCGCGGGAGACCAGGTCGCCCAGCGACAGTGCGGGCTCGATCATGTTTTACGATCCGCAGCGGATTTTGGATGCGCTGCGCCCAGCCTTCAGATTCTGAAGATTCCGCCCTTTGCAATGATCGGGCCGGTGGCTTTTCCGCCCGGTGCGCCGCCCGGCGGCTCCAGGGTCACCGCGAGCAAGGACGTAGCGGTCATCGCGTTACGCATGCTTTCGGGAATGTCGACCGAATGCGCGCGCGTCGGATCCAGCAGGCCGAGCGACAAGGCGGTGCCGCCTTCCGGGATCAGCCAGAGTTCCGGCACTTTGCCCGCGGGAATGTTCGCCGTCACTGGCACCATCATCATCTTGCCGTGTTCCGAATCGATGCTCGCCATGAACGCGGCACTGCCATCTTCAGCGGTGATCGCGGCAACCATGTCCGGCTTTGCCTGCGCCGGTACGGGCAAGGGGACGCTGGCAATTGGCGGCGATGGGATCGGCGTGGGCGACGGACGCTGCGTGTTGAGCATCAACGCAAACAGGCTTGCGGTGGCCGCGACGAGACCGCCGGCGCTGAGCCAGCGCCACACGCCGACACTGTCCCACCACGACGACTTGGCCGGCGTTGCGGCTGGGCGATCGGGGCGCAGCGGACTCAGCAAACCCAGTGTCTGCTGGATGCGTGGCCAGACGTGATCCGGCACCGCCATCGGCGCGATGCTCTCCAGCCAGGGCGCGAAATGCTGCTCCCAGGTGGCGACTTCGCCGGCGAACTGCGCGTCGGACTGGACGCGTTGCCGCGCGGCGTCCCGTTGTTCGGGCTCCAGCACGCCGAGCACGTATTCGGCCGCGAGCATCGTCCCTTCGGGTGGGTCCTGCAGCTGGTCGTCGTACGAAGTGTTCATCGTTCCAGACACGCCTTCAGCTTCAACAGGCTGCGCCGTATCCAGCTCTTGACCGTGCCCAGCGGCGTGCTGGTGCGCGTGGCCAGTTCCTCATAGGTCACACCCTCGAAGAATGCGGTACGCAGCAGCGCTTGACGGTCGGCGTCGAGCTCACCCATGCACGCATTGAGGCGGCGCTGGTCGTCGGCCGATTCGGTGGCTTCCAGGCCGGTGGGCGAACCATCGCTGAGGTTCTCCGCGAGTTCGATGCTGGCGTTCTGGCGCAGGTTGACGTTGGAACGCAGCCGGTCGATGGACTTGTTGCGCGCGATCATCGCAAGCCAGGTCATGGCACTGGCGCGCGCGGCATCGAACTGGCCAGCCTTGTGCCAGATCGTGGTGAAAACTTCCTGCAAGGTGTCTTCGGCCTCCGCACGATCGGACACGATTCGCGCGCAGATGCCGAATAGCTTGGAGGAGGTGGACCGGTACAACCGCTCGAACGCCGCGTTGTCTCCACCCGCGATGTCGGACAGCAGGCCGCCCAGGCCATCCTGGTCCAATGCGATCCCTTCCGACGTCACCGCCATGCGCACACCTTTCCATTGAGCATGTGCCAACCATACCAGTAACTCCGCTGGCGGGGCATGCCGGCGCAATGCGCCTGCCGGATGGGGCCGGATCGCGCAGGCGATGTTCACGGGCGGCATCGCTTGGGCAACAGTGCTGCCGCGACATCCCTGCCCCGAGGTGGCTGCCATCGCCCGGGCGGACATCGCGACATGACATGCCTGTGGGGCGCAGCAGCGTGGCGTTGGACATAAACCATGGAGAGGGGCCTTGCAGCCGGCTGGCCGCTTACCTCACATCTACGTCACGGCGTGGAGCCTGGATGCGCCATGCCTGATCAGCTCCGTTCAGTGAGATGGGCGACGACTGCGTCAGGTTGTTTCATCCAGGCGAAGTGGTCCGCCGCGGTGTGCAGGGCCTGCATGTCGAGCGTGGCGGTCGACGTTGCTGCGCGTGGCAACTTGGAAAGCAGGAACTGCAGCGAGGAAGCAGGCGCGAGCCAGTCGTCGGACAAGACCACCGCGCGTGCCGGAACATCGATCCTCGCCATCGCCGTATCGAGGTCTTCGGTCACTCCGGTCGCGGCGTAGCGACCGCTCAGCGCCGTGCGCGCCCAGTCGCCGATCAGAGTGCATGCCTCGTTGCCGCCGAATCCGATCACTCGTCCAGGAAGCGCGCCGCGCCTGCGTGCAAGCCATGGCAGGAACCGATACACCAAGGGCAGTCCGTAGCGGATGGGGGCGGGAAACGCCCGCCAGTACGGCGAGCCGCTGGCGACCAGCCACAACCCATTCGCGGATGTCGGGGAAAGTGCGAGGCGGCAACAGGCCAGCTGACCGCCAAGGCTGTGGCCGCCGATGATGGCTGGAAGGTCTGGGCAAGTGTTGCCAACGATGGCTTGGCTGGCGGGAATGTCAGCCG
>JBDSEX010000278.1:0-4352 GCA_039919835.1 Luteimonas sp. | reverse complement strand
ATCGTTTGCGTCGACGAGTGTGATCTTCGGGGCACCACCACGGCAGTTCGCGCGGACGAAGTTCGGGAGGCACAGGGCGATCTCGACGCCCCCGGCGCCACCGCCGACGATCAAGAGGTCGAATTCCGCGTCGTCTGTGGGCTCTGGCATCGGTGCATTGTAGGCGATGGCCGCAGCGCGGCCCTTGGGCCAGGACGCTCGAAGGGCGTCGCCGACTGCGCAGCTATCGTTTGCGAACCTCAGCCCTTCATGCCGCGAACACCAGCTTGCGGAGGAGTCGTCCTTGAGAGCCGCGGGGATGACGCATGCGCAAAGCCGCGCTGTGCGTGGTTAAACGCCATGCAAAGAAAAACCCGCCTTTCGGCGGGTTTCCTTCAAGGCGCTGGATGACCAGCCATTCGGCTGTTGAAAGGCGCTTCCCGCCTTCGCGGGGATGACGCATTGGCAAAGCCGCGCTGTGCGCGGGCCAATGCGTCACTTGCCGCGTTTTACGTGCCGGATGAGGCGGCGTTTCTTAGCGACCTGCCGCTCGGTCAGGACGTTCTTCTTGTCCTTGTACGGATTCTCGCCTTCCCTGAAGACAAACTTGATTGGCGTGCCGACCAGCTTGAAGCGCTTGCGGAAAAAGTTTTCCAGATAGCGTCGGTACGTTTCCGATAACGCTTTCAGACGCGTGCCGTGGACGATGAACGTCGGAGGGTTGGCGCCACCCGGATGGGCATAGCGCAGCTTCGGGATATGGCCGCGCACCACTGGGGGCGGGTTGGTTTCGTAGGCGATTTCGACCGCCTTGGTCACATCGGCCGTGCTGAATTCGCGAGTCGCGGAGGCATGGGCGCGATGGATTGCCTTGAACAGTTCGCCCAGGCCGGAACCGTGCAGCGCGGAGATGCGCACGGCTTCGGCCCATTCCACGAAACTAAGCTTGCGCGACAACAGCGCCTCGGTCTGTTGGCGGGTGTAGTCGGTCTGCCCGTCCCATTTGTTGACCGCGATGACGAGCGCACGGCCCGCGTCCAGCACCGCGCCAAGCACCGTCGCGTCCTGGTCGGTCACGCCTTCAGTGGCGTCGAGCATGATCACCGCGACCTGGCATTGTTCGATCGCCTGCAGTGTTTTGAACACCGAGAATTTCTCGACCACTTCTTCCACGCGTGCACGTCGCCGCAGGCCCGCGGTGTCGATCAAGCGGTATTTGCGACCGTCGCGCTCGAGATCGACCGAAATCGAGTCACGCGTCGTGCCCGGCACATCCGACGCGATCATCCGTTCCTCGCCCAGTATGCGGTTCACCAGCGTGGACTTGCCGACATTGGGGCGGCCGACGAAGGCGATGCGGACGCGTTCGGGGTCGTTGTCCAGGATTTCGGTATCGCCCTCGGCAGGTAGATGCCCTAGGACATATTCGAGTACGTCATCGACGCCCTGCCGGTGGGCGGCAGCGATCGGGATGATGTCGGAAAAACCATACCGTGCAAATTCGGAAACGGCCGCCTCGGGATCGAGACCATCGACCTTGTTGACCACCAGCACCGTCGGCCGCGCAGCCTTGCGCAGCCAGCGCAGGATGTCGTCGTCGAGCGTCGATGGGCCTTCGCGGCCATCGACGATGAACAGCACCAGGTCAGCTTCCTCCGCGGCGGCACGCGCCTGCTTGGCGGTTGCACCGGCGAGGCCTTCGTCGATGCCTGCAATGCCGCCTGTATCGACGACTGCGAACGGCCGTTCCTCATCCAGACGGCAGACGCCGTAATTGCGGTCGCGGGTAACTCCGGGCTGATCATGTACCAGAGCATCGCGGGTACGCGTCAGCGCATTGAACAGCGTGGATTTGCCGACGTTGGGCCGACCGACCAGGGCGATCAGCGGCAACATGACATTACTGGCCCAGACGGAAAGCGGACAACTCGCCGTTGGTGTTCTGCACAACGAGGATGCCGTCGACGACGACCGGCTGCGCCTTGATGGCCTTGCCACCCACCCTCGCGCGCGCCGCGATTTCTCCGTTGTCGAGTTTCAGCCAGTGCAGGTAGCCGTCGTAGTCGCCAACGACCGCGTACTCTCCTTGCACGGCGGGTGCGGTCAGCGAGCGTCGCGCCAGGATGGGCTGCGACCAAAGGGCGCTGCCGGTGGCGCGATCAAGGCCCCACACGGTACCGGACAGGTCGGACACTGCAAGTCGATCCGTACCGACTCCCACGCCGCCGACTCCGCCGCTGTCCTTGACCCACAAGGGCCGGCCGCTCGGTGCGTCGATCGCAATGGTCTGTTTTTTGTAGCTGCTGGCGTACAACGTGGTGTCGGCGAGGACGGGGCTGCCGTCCACGTCGGAAATACGCTCGAGTTCGCTGCGGCCTTCGGGCTGTGCCACCGGGATATCCCACAGCTGGCTGCCGTCGGCCATCGAAAGCGCGATGACGCTGCCATCATCGTTGCCGATGAAGACATAACCCGGACCCAGGGTTGGCGCGCCGCTGCCGCGTACGCTCAAGGCCGGCATCTCTTTACTGGCGAACCACCGGCGCTCGCCAGAGGCTGCATCGAAGGCGGTAACGCGGCCGTCGTTGGAACGCACGAACACCTTGCCGTTTCCAATGGCGGGGGCAGCGATGACTTCATTGCCGACCTTTGCTTTCCATTTTTCGGTCCCGGTGACGGCATCCAGGGCAATGACGTCCCCGTCGAGGCTGCCGACGACAACCAGTCCTTCCCCTGCCCCCGGACCGCCGCTCAGCTGCAACTCGGATGCGTAGTTCCAGACCGATTGACCCGTCTGCAGGTCGAATGCGCGTACGCCGCCCTCGACCGCGGCGGCATAAACGCGGCCATCACTGATCGCAGGTTTCTGCTGCAGACCCAAACGATCCTCGCCCTTGCCAGCGGATGCCGACCAGAGCTTGGTGACGGAGGCCGACGGCGCGAATTCCACCAGCTTGGCCGGCTCCAGTGCCTTGTCCTTGCCGCGACCGCCAAACCAACCCTTGACGGTGGTGCAGCCCGCGAGCGCGAATACGCAAAGAGCCACCGCAGCGGCGCGTTTGAGGCTTGATGCACGAGGCATGTAAGCAAGATTCATGGGGAGAACTTCCTCGGGTCGGACACTGGCGACGACAGTCATGCAATCGCCGCCGGTGGATGGTGTCGCAGTGTCAGGTCTTGTCGGCAGGCTTGGGAGTCGCGCCGCCGACATCGGTCAGCTTGAGTTCAAGCAGTCGGCGCTGCGGCGAGCCGACATCGACCTTCGCCAGCGCCTTGCTGTATGCATCGCGTGCGGCGTCGCGCTTGCCGAGCGCACTGAGTGCATCGCCGCGGACTTCGAGCATGCCTGCACTCTCAGTCGTATCGAGCAGCTTGATGGCCTCGGCCGGTTTGTTGGCGTCGATCAGCAGCCGCGCCAGACGTTGATTGATGACCTCGGCGAGCCCTGCATCCGCATCCTTGATGTTTCTCAAGGTGACGATCGCGGCATCACGCTGGTCGGCCTCGACCTGCGCCTTTGCCAGCTGCAGGCCGGCCAGTGCGGCGTACGGATCCTTGCCGCTCAATGCCCTGACTTGGCTCGAGGCCTTGGTAGGATCGGCCGCGATGGCCTTGATCGCTTGGTCGTACTGCTGCGAGGCTTGAATGCGGCCGGACAGTTGTTGGTTCTGCCACCACTGCCAGCCGGCGACGAGGCCCAAACCAAGCGCTATTCCACCGATGATCCCGATGGCATTTTTCTGTACCCAGGTGCGGACACGTTCACTTTGTTCATGCTCGTTGAGCAGGTCGTCCATCGCCATGCGGTCTCTCGCCGCGCCATGGCGCGGTCTTCAATGGGTTGATAAGTAGTGGCCCGAAACGCGCCAGGAACCTTGAAAAACCGAACACTCCGGGCGGCAACAAACGCCTCGTCGTTCCAGGTTCCGTCAATCGGCGAACGGTGCGAGCGATCCGTCAGAGGATACCGCAAAGCGTGCGATGTTGGCTTTCTGGAACGGGGCAAGATCCACCGTCCGGCCTGCGCGCAACACGTCGACTGCAGAGGCGTTGCCGAGCACGATGCTGGCGACCTGGCCGCTGGCATAGCTGCGCTGCGTGCCCCCGTTGATCAGGCCCTTCTCAAGCATGCCGCCATCGGCACCGGTCACTTCCACCCAGCTGGCACCATTGAATCGGATCGAAAGCGCCGGCGCGGACGTGGGACGCGAGGGCATCGGGGACATCGAGGCAGCCACGGTGGCGCGTTCGTCAGGCGCCGTTGGTTCTTTCGCCGCCGAGCCTGTTGTGGGCAGGTCGAGGGTGGTGGTGTCCTGCGGCGACGGAAGGCTGATCGGCCCGCGCGTTGCCATCATCCAGATCGGGACCACGAT
>JBDSEX010000229.1:0-5302 GCA_039919835.1 Luteimonas sp. | reverse complement strand
GCGCCGCTTCGATGCGCAGGCCGTATCGATGCTGCAACGTGCGCTGCGATTGCAACCCCAACAGCAACGCGGCCGCTGGTTCCTCGGCATCGCACAACGCCAGGCCGGAAACCCCGCCGCGGCCGCCGCGACCTGGCAGCCGTTGCTTGCGCAAGTGGATGTGAAAACGGCCGCCAGTCTACGCGCACAAATCGACGCAGCGCGCAGCGATGGAGGCTTGCCGCCGTTGCCCGCCGCGACCGGGTCGGCGCCGGTATCGGCGAACGCGCTGACCGTGCAGGTGATGCTCGATCCCGATTTCGCGGCACGCGTGCGACTCAACGGCAACGCCAGCATCTTCGTCATAGCACGCGTCCCCGGCGGTCCGCCGATGCCGGTCGCCGTCGAGAGGCGGAGCGTGCGGGACTTGCCGCTCACGGTGATCCTCGACGACAGCGATGGCCCGATGCCGACCCGGAAACTGTCCGCGCTGGAGGAAGTTGAGGTAGTCGCGAGGCTCTCGGCAAGCGGCAATGCGATGCGGCAAGCGGATGATCTGGAGTCGCTGCCGGTGCGGGTCACGTTGCCGGCAAGGCAAGTGATCGAACTGACGATCGGACCATCGCGATAGCCCCGCTAGACTGCCCACATGACCGAATTCATCCCGCCCGGCACCACGTTCTTCACTCTCCCCTCGCCGTTCGCCATGAAGCGCGGCGGCGAGCTGCACGACGCGCGCATCGCCTACGAAACATGGGGAATGCTCAACGCCGCGCGCGACAACGCCATCCTGATTGTCACCGGCCTGTCACCGGACGTGCACGCGGCCAAAAATGATGGAAATCCGGACGCAGGCTGGTGGGACGCGATGCTGGGTCCAGGCAAACCGATCGACACGGATCGCTGGTTCGTGATCTGCGTCAACTCGCTGGGCAGCTGCAAGGGGTCGACCGGACCCGCCTCGGTCAATCCGCACACAGGTGGCCTGTACCGCCTGGATTTTCCGCATCTTTCCGTCGAAGACGGCGCGGATGCCGCATTCCATGTGGTGCGCGGCCTCGGTATCGAACAACTCGCCTGCATCATCGGCAACTCGATGGGTGGGATGACGGCACTCGCCTGGCTGTTGCGTCATCCCGGGGCCGCGCGCACCCACGTCAACATTTCCGGCGCCGCGCGCGCGCTGCCGTTTTCGATTGCGATCCGCTCGCTGCAACGCGAGGCGATCCGCCTTGATCCGGCATGGAACAACGGCCGCTACGACGACGTCCGCTACCCGGAAAGCGGAATGCGCATGGCGCGCAAGCTCGGCGTCATCACCTATCGCTCGGCGCTGGAATGGGATGGGCGCTTCGGCCGCGTGCGGCTGGAATCGGACCGCCGCGGCGGCGAGGATCCCTTCGGCCTCGAGTTTGAAGTCGAAAGCTATCTCGAAGGCCACGCCCGCCGCTTCGTGCGCCGCTTCGATCCCAACTCCTACCTCTACCTGAGCCGCTCGATGGACTGGTTCGACCTGGGCGAGACCATGGGCGGCGATGTCATGGCCGGCCTCGCGCAGATTCGTCTCGACAAGGCGCTGGCGATCGGCGTGCAGACAGACATCCTGTTCCCGCTGCAGCAGCAGCAACAGATTGCCGACGGCCTACGCGCCGGCGGCTCGGACACGCGCTTCCTGCCGCTGGAATCGCCCCAGGGTCACGACGCCTTCCTCGTCGATATCGAACGCTTCGGCCCCGCCGTCCGCCAGTTCCTCGATTCCTTGTAGGGCGGATCCCGACCCGCGGCTGTTGACAGTCCCCGAGCCGAACGGCGGGTCGACACCCGCTTGGGGCGCCAATTTTCCGCCTCATCCCCCGCCAGGCGTAAAATCCCGCACATGAACACCGATGCTCCTTGCAGTCCCGACCTCGATTTCCCAGGCCACGACAAATTCATCGCGGCGCTGGACGCCGCGGTGGTGAGCGGCGACGAGCATGCGATCACCGCGGCCCTGCGCAACACCTTGTGCGCGCTGATCCGCGACCCCGAGATCCACCTTCCGGACTGCGTGTTCGAGCCGATTGAAGACCACTACGCGCGCCGCGAGATTTATCGAAGCGAGCGCCACGGCTACAGCGTCGTGGCGATGACCTGGGGTCCCGGCCAAGGCACGCCCGTGCACGACCATTCCGGGCTGTGGTGCGTGGAAGGTGTCTGGGACGGTCAGCTGGAAATCACGCAGTTCGAGTTGCTCGAACGCGACGGCGAGCGTTTTCGCTTTCGCGCCGCGGGGGGCATGCAGGCGGGGCCCGGCAGCGCCGGAAGCCTCATACCGCCGCACGAGTACCACACCATCGGAAATGCCAGCCAGGAAGCCGTCGCCGTGTCGCTGCACATCTACAAGGCGCCAATGGAGTGCTGCAGCAAGTTCATGCCGGTCAGCGGCGAATGGTTCGTGCGCACGGACAACACGCTGGCGAGGGACGAAGCGGCTTGAACAACCTGGGCACGCGCATGGCATCACCTTCGTGAAGCCTTCCTTTCATCCGTTATAATTTTGCGCGTGCCGAAGTGGCGGAATGGTAGACGCAGTGGATTCAAAATCCACCGCCCTTAAAAGCGTGGGGGTTCGAGTCCCCCCTTCGGTACCAGATTGGAAGCCCGGCAATGCCGGGCTTTTTCCTGCGCGCAGAAATCTGAAGGCCTTCCCGTGGCAGCGGCTGGCGCCGCCGCAAGGTGCAGTCGCCAACGACATGGCCGAACGCTTCGAGGCGAACCTCACCGGACGCATGGCCAGGCTGCACATTTTTTCCGACTCCATCGTTGCGGCCCTGCCGAATCCGTCGTGTCAACGACGAGATCCGGCGGGATTTCCTGACTTCGTGGTCAGGCGGGTCGGCGCGTCCGAAGCCGGTCATCACGACACGTTGCTCCGACGAATGGACACTGGGCATGTCGATCGCTAATCCAAGTCCCTAGATGACCTCGCTCCCCGACCCCATGCAGGCCCTGCGTGATTTCATCCAGCAAGATGCCTTCCCCTGCGTCGGTGCGAAGGCTGCACTCGCACAGGGCGGCATCACGGTCGTGCAGGCAGGTGACCTCCGCTCGGACGTTTGCGACGCGCACCTGACGGCACGACTGCAGGCCTTCGCCGCGCGCACCACCCACGAGTCCACGTTTCTCAGCCTGGCGGTGGTCTTCGGGCAGACGCCATTGCTGCAGGAAACGGAATTCGAAACCGCGTTGTGGCAACGGCTGCAGGCCTTCCACGACATCGATGCGCAACTGCACCGATGGGATCCCGATGTCAGCAGCCATCCAGGCTCAGCTGATTTCAGCATGAGCGTCGGCGGCCGCGCGTTTTACGTCATCGGCCTGCATCCCGGGGCCAGCCGTGCCGCACGCCGCTTTGCACGTGCGTCGCTGGTGTTCAACCTGCACAGCCAATTCGAACGACTGAAGGAAGACGGGCGCTACCAGAAAATGCAGGCGGCGATCAGCGAGCGCGACATCGCACTGTGCGGGTCGCGCAATCCGATGCTGGCGGCGCACGGCATCACCTCCGAGGCACCGCAGTACAGTGGCCGGGTGGTGGAAAAACAGTGGGCCTGCTCATTCCATGCACACTGAATTTGTCGGGGAAGACGATGGTTGCGCGAGGATCACGGAGATCGCACCCCGCAGCGGCGTCGCCTTCGAGCTGAAATGCGGCCAGCGATTGAAGGTGATCGATCCGCACGGCGAACAGGTCGCCGACCTGCTGGCATTTTGCAAAGGCGATACCGGCGAAGTCCTGTCGTCAGGCCGCAGCATCGACTACGCCAGCAGGATATATCTCAGCGCGGGGGACAAGCTGTATTCCAATCGAAGCACCGTGTTGCTGGAAATCCTCGAAGACACTGTGGGTAGGCATGATTTCCTTCTCACGCCCTGCTCGGCCGAGATGTTCCGCATCCTCTATGGGGACGAACAACCGCATCGCGGATGCTTCGGAAATCTGGCGGACGCGCTTGCACCGCATGGCATCACTGCCGACCAGATCCCGGTTGCGTTCAACATCTTCATGAATGTCCCGATCGATGCGGTCACCGGCATGCTGTCCGTCAAACCACCGCTGAGCAGGCCCGGCGATTACATCGTGCTCGAAGCCAAGGCGGACCTGATCATCGGGCTGACCGCCTGCTCGGCCGGGCAGTCCAACAACTTCCGCTACAAACCGATCCATTACGCCATCCTCGACCACGGCATTCTGGAAAGCGGTTGATGCCGGGCGATCGGACCGTCGTGGCACGGGGCGGAGACGCCACACAGACGCACGAGGTCGGCCGTTTCGAGCAGTTGCCGAAATGGCTGAACCTGGTTCCAATGGTGTTGCAGTGGCTTTGGCTGGGCATCCGGTATCGCAGCGTCACCCTCCCCTCCGCAGCCAATCCGCACATCACCGCGGGCGGCCTGGTGGGTGAAGGAAAACTCGAATACTTCAGGCAGATGGGCCCGCTGGCGCGCGCGGCCACCGCAGAACACATCGGAGTGCGCGTCGAGGAATCGACGCACGCGAGCGACGTGGTCGCGGCCATGCACGCTGCGGGCCTGCGATTTCCCATCGTGGTCAAGCCTGATCTTGGCTGGTGCGGGTATGGCGTCCGCAAGATCGTCGACGACGATGCGCTCGCACACTATCTCTCCTTGTACCCGCGCGGGCAAATGCTTGTGTTGCAGCGTTACCTCGCCGAAGAAGGCGAAGCGGGCCTGTTCTACATGCGCCATCGCGACGAACTTACTGGACGCCTGGTCGGCGTGCTGCTGCGTCATTACCCGCATGTCATCGGCAACGGGCGAGATACGGTTGCGACACTGATTGCCGCCGACCAGCGCCTGAAACGTGCGACCGGCAGTCGCCTGCACGAATGCCTGTACGACCCCGCATTTGTACCAAGCGCAGGCGAGAAGGTCCGGCTGTCGACCATCGCATCGACGCGCGTCGGCGGCATGTATGAAGACGCAACGGCCGCAGCGACACCTGCGTTGACCGCGCGCATCGATGCCATCGCACGCGACATGCCGGATTTCCATGTCGGCCGATTCGACGTGCGCTACAGCACCCTGGAGGCATTGCGCGCGGGTGAACTCACCATCATGGAGGTCAACGGCGCCGGCTCCGAGGCCGTCCATGCATGGGATCCGAAGTACAGCATCGCCGAGGTTTACCGCATCGTGTTCGCGAAGCAGCGGGCATTGTTCCGCATCGCAGACGCCAACCGCCGCGCCGGCCATCGCCCGATCGGCATGCGTGCGCTCGCGCGATTGCACCTGGAGCAACAGGATCTGATGGGGCGCTATC
>JBDSEX010000228.1:0-3290 GCA_039919835.1 Luteimonas sp. | reverse complement strand
TACGCGGCTGCGGCGGGCCGGATGCAACGAACCCTTCCGTGTTCATCAACACGAACCGCGTCGCGTTCCACAACTTGTTGCAGAAGTTCTTGTAGCCCTCTGCGCGGTTGAGGTCGAACTTGATGTCGCGGCCGTGGCCGGCGCTGTCGTCGGAGCGGCTTCAGCCGCGACCACTTGAGATTGTGATGCCGTCGCGGAAGCGCTCGCGGTTGAAGCCGCCCCTGAAAGTGCGACGCGCTCGGTATTCATCAGCACGAACCGCGTCGCGTTCCACAACTTGTTGCAGAAGTTCTTGTAACCCTCCGCGCGGCCGAGGTCGAACTTGATGTCGCGGCCGGGGCCGGCGAGGGCGGCCATGGTGAAGCGCAATGGGTCGGCGCCGAAGGCGGGGATGCCGTCGGGGAATTCCCTGCGCGTGGACTTCTCGATCTTCGGCGCGTCCTTCGGTTGCATCAGGCCGGTGGTGCGCTTGGCGACCAGCGTGTCGATGTCGATGCCGTCGATGATGTCGAGCGGGTCGAGGATGTTGCCCTTGGACTTGGACATCTTCTGCCCGTCCTTGTCGCGCACCAAGCCGGTGATGTAGACGTCGCGGAACGGTACGCGGCCGGTCAGCGCGTCGGTCATCATGATCATGCGCGCGACCCAGAAGAAGATGATGTCGAAGCCGGTGACCAGCACGCTGGACGGCAGCGCGATGTCGAAACCGCGCTCGCCCATCGCGTCCTCGTCGGGCCACCCCTGCGTCGAAAACGGGAACATCGCCGCCGAGAACCACGTTTCGAGCACGTCGGCGTCCTGGCGCAGAGTGCGCGCACCACTTTTCGCGAGGGCGTCCTGTTCGCTGCGTGCGACATGGACGTTCCCGGCCTCGTCGTACCACGCCGGAATCCGGTGCCCCCACCAGAGCTGGCGGCTGATGGTCCAGTCCTGGATGTTTTCAAGCCAGTGGCGATAGGTGTTCACCCAGTTCGGCGGCACGAACGTCACTTCGCCCGGCGTGCCGTCGACGCCCGTGACGAGTTCGAGGCCACGCTTCGCGAGCGCGTCCATCTGCACGAACCACTGATCGGTCAGGAACGGCTCGATCACCTGGCCGCTGCGGTCGCCGAAGGGCTGCATGATCGGTTTCGCTTCGACCAGCGCCTGGCCATCGGCGTCGGTCACCGCCAAGCCGTCCGCGGTAATGGCGGCGATGACGCGTTCGCGTGCCGTGTAGCGATCGAGTCCGCGCAATTCGTCCGGGACAAGGTTCACGGCGGATGCGTCGCCGCCACGATCGCTAAACGCGGCCTCCCCGCGTGCCGCGCGCACCGCGATGGCCGCGCTTGCCTCGTACGAGAGGCCGTCCGTGCGCATCCGCGCCTGGTCGTCCATGAGCGCGTAAAGCGGAATGCCGTGCCGCCTCGCGACCTGGTAGTCGTTGAAGTCGTGCGCGCCGGTGATCTTGACCGCGCCGGAGCCGAAATTCGGATCCGGATAGTCGTCGGCGATGATCGGAATCAGGCGTCGGTGTTGTCTTGGGCCGAACGGGATTTCGCAGAGCTTGCCGACGATCGGGGCGTAGCGCTCGTCCGACGGATGCACTGCCACGGCGCCATCACCCAGCATGGTTTCGGGCCGGGTGGTCGCGATCGAAATATAGTCGCGCGTCTCGCGCAGCGTGACCGTGCCATCCGCGTCGCGCTCGATGTAGTCGTACGTCTGGCCGCCGGCCAGCGGGTACTTGAAATGCCACATGTGCCCGGGCACTTCCCGGTTCTCGACTTCCAGGTCCGAGATCGCGGTCTTCAGCACCGGGTCCCAGTTGACGAGCCGCTTGCCGCGATAGATCAGCCCCAGCTCGTGCAGACGCACGAAGGCTTCGGTCACGGCTTCGGCCGCCATCGGATCCATGGTGAACACACTGCGGGACCAGTCCCCCGACGCGCCAAGCCGCCGCATCTGGCGTTCGATGGTGTCGCCCGACTGCTGCTTCCAGGCCCACACCTTTTCGATGAATTTCTCGCGTCCCAGCGAATCGCGCGTCTCGCCCATGCCTTCCTGCGCCAGGTTGCGGCCAACCACCATTTCCGTGGCGATGCCGGCGTGGTCCGTGCCCATCTGCCACAAGGTCCGGTAGCCCCGCATGCGGTGGTAGCGGATCAGCGCGTCCTGAAGCGTGTGCTGGAACGCGTGTCCCATGTGCAGCGTGCCGGTGACGTTGGGCGGTGGCAGCAGGATGGTGTAGGCCGGGCCGTCGCCGCGCGGCGCGAATACGCCGCTGGTTTCCCATTCGGCGTACAGGCGCGCTTCGAAAGTCTTGGGGTCGTAGCTGGCGGCGAGGCTGGTCATGGCGTGGCTTTGAATGCGTTGAACAGGGTGAAGGCGCCGATCGCGATGAAACCGATGCCGGCGACCAGTTTCAGCGTCTGCGGGCTGACGAATCGTTCGATGAACTGGCCTGCCGCCACGCCAATCGCGGCCGCCAGCACCAGCGCCGTCGCCGAAGCGAGGAACACGCGCAGCGGCGAGACCTTGCCTTCGGCCGAGAACAGCATGGTCGCCAATTGCGTCTTGTCGCCGATCTCGGCAAGGAACACGGCGACGAAGATCAGGAGCATCGCTTTCATCGTCGGCTCACATGTCGTGTTTGGTGACGTCCATGCCGCGCGCCTTGTAGTGCGTCCAGCGCGCGCGCAAGGGTTCGCGCGCCGATGCGTCGGCGGGCACCACTTCCAGCACGCGCTCGAAACCGCCTTCCACCGCCGCATCGCGCAGGTTGATGACCAGCGGTCGCAGCGATGCGTCGATGTCGGGGGTGGCGATCAGGATCGGCGTGAGCTCGTCTTCCTCGTCACCGGCGATCTGGTGCGGAAGGTAGGCGTCGTCGCCCATGTCCCACAGCATCTCGTCAATCACGTCCGCTTGCTCCGCATCGCGCGCCAGCACCAGCGTCCACTGGTTGGCCTCGTACGCCTTGCGCGCAAGTTCGCAGACAAGACGCAGGGGTTCGGTCTTGAAGCGGTCCGTGGCGATCAGGTAGAAAACGGCGCGGGGCATGTCGGCGGGAGTCGGAGGAAACGGGGTCAGGGACAACGGGGTCTGGGACAACGGGGTCGGAGTGAAGCGTCGCAGCGGGACGTCGCCGGAAACACGGGAGTCATCGGCGCGAATTTCACTCTGACGCCTTTTCCGCCTGATCCATCAGCCACTGCGACAACAACCCCACCGGCCGACCCGTCGCCATGCCGCGTTTGCCGTCGTCGTTGGCGACGCCCGCGATGTCCAGGTGGGCCCAGCGCTGGCCT
>JBDSEX010000209.1:0-5304 GCA_039919835.1 Luteimonas sp. | reverse complement strand
GATGCTCAAGGCCGCCGCGATCAACGGCTGGCTCGACGAGCGCGCGTGCGCGCTGGAAGCGCTCACCGCGATCAAACGCGCGGGTGCCGACGGCATCCTCACCTACTTCGCACTGGATGCGGCGCGGTGGCTGCGGGAACGTGATGCGTAACGGTGATGCGTAACGGGTAATGGCGATCGGCGTCGGGGAAGCGTCCGAAATCCAAGCCAAGGTTCCAAACCACACGCACACTCGCACCCGTCATCCCCGCGGCTGTCAACAGCGGAGTTGGTCAAGCGGTGACCCGCATTGAACTTGATCGTGATGAGCAGAATGGGTCCCCGCGTTCGCGGGGATGACGGATGAATGATCGTTTCGGCGGGCAAGCGCCAACGCGCCGCCGCTACGCCCCAGCCCACCACGGATCGCTTGTCCAACCCCCGCCCCCGGCGGATGATGCCCCGACCTTCCGCTGGAGGTCGTCATGACTGCCAAGTTCGCCGTCTTCGGTCACCCGGTCGCCCATTCCCTGTCGCCGCGCATCCACGCCGCGTTCGGCAAGCAGACTGGCATCCCGGTCCATTACGTCGCCATCGACGCACCGCCCGACCAGTTCCGCGATGCGCTGTCGGCCTTCGCCGACAACGGCGGCGCCGGCGCCAACATCACGCTTCCGCTCAAGCAGCTGGCCTTTGCGCTGTGCGACGACGTCACCGAACGCGCGCGCCGCGCCGGCGCGGTCAACACGCTGGTGCGCAATGGCGACACCTGGCACGGCGACAACACCGACGGAGCGGGACTGGTTCGTGACCTGACCGGCCGCCATGCGCTGGACCTGCGCACGCGGCGCACCTTGCTGATTGGCGCGGGCGGTGCCGCGCGCGGTGTCGCCCCGGCCCTGCTGGAAGCCGGCATCGGCGACCTGTTCATCGTCAACCGCACGCCGGAACGCACCGATGCGCTGGTCGACAGCCTTGGCGAACCCGGCCGCGTGCATCCGCGTTATGTCGACGACCTGGCCACGCTTGGCGAATTCGACCTGATCGTCAACGCGACCTCGGCCACGCGGGACGGTCGCCTGCCGCTATTCCCGGCGTCGCTGGTCGGCCGGCGTACGGCGGCGGTGGACGCCAGCTACGGCGAAGCCGCGATTCCCTTCTTGTCATGGGCGCGCGCGCACGGCGCGCACGACGCCATCGACGGCCTCGGCATGCTGGTCGAGCAGGCCGCGGAAAGCTTCGCACGCTGGCACGGCGTCCGGCCGGAAACCGACGCCATCTACGGCGAACTGCGCGCCGGGCACGATGCGCTGGTCACGGCGGATTGATGCCGCGCCATGGTTGCGCAGGCAACGTCGCGGACGCCGTGCCCCGGGCTACACTTGCGCACATGAAAAACCTCCACATCGCTTTGATCGCGCTGGCTGCGCTCGCACTCTGCGCCTGCGGCAACAAGGGTCCGCTGGTGTCCGCGCAGAAATCCGTGCCGGTGGAAGAAGCCATGCCGCCGGTGGAGTCGCCGCCGCCAACCGATCCGTCCGAACCGGCGCCGGCCGAAGAGATCGCGCCGCCCGCCGATGAAGACCCGTTGCCGGCGACGCCGGCCTGAGCACAGCGCGATGACCATGCCGACCGCATCGGGCGCACGCCTCGGATTCGGCAGTTTCAGGTTCACCAAGATGCACGGTGCGGGCAACGATTTCGTCCTGCTCGATCTGCGCGACGATGCACCCCTTGCGAAACGTCTATCCGAAGACGCCGCGCGCGTGTGCCGTGCCCTCGCCGATCGCCATACAGGCGTCGGCTGCGACCAGATCTTGACCATCGAGTCGCCGCGCGCAGCGGAGGCGCTCGCCAGTTACCGCGTCTGGAACAGCGACGGCTCGCCGTCGCAGCAGTGCGGCAATGGCGCGCGCTGCGTGGCAGCCTGGCTGGTGCGCGACGGGAGTGCTCAGGCGCATCGATTCACCCTGGAGAGCCCCGCCGGTACGCATGCCGTCGAACACGTGGGCGATGACACTTTTGAAATCGCAATGGGCCCGCCGCAGTTCGCGCCGCAGGCGATTCCCATCCGCGGATTCGTCCATGCGCAGGATGAGTATGCAATCGAAAGCGGGGGGGTGCCGCTGCGGTTCGGCGCCGTGTCCATGGGCAACCCGCATGCGGTGATTGAAGTGCTCGACGTCGACGCGACCGCCGTGGACGTGATCGGGACACGCATGCAGGGCGACGCCACGTTTCCGGAATCAGTGAACGTTGGGTTCGCGGAAGTCGTATCGCGCGGCCATATCAGGCTGCGCGTCCATGAGCGGGGTGTTGGCGAAACGCTGGCGTGCGGCAGTGGCGCATGCGCCGCCGTTGCCGTGCTGACGCGGCGCGGCCGCGTTGGCGGCGCGCAAGGCGTGCTCGTGTCGCTGCCTGGTGGCGAGTTGCGCATCCACTATGATCCGGAAAGCGGCGGGATCACCATGACCGGGCCGGCGACATTCGTATTCGATGGGGAGTGGTTGCAATGAGCGAGCTGCAATGAGCGACAAGTTCGACAAAGGCACGCAGGAAAAACTCGGTGCGCACGAAGTCGCCGCGTGGTTGCGGCGCCATCCGAAGTTCCTGCAGCAGTTCCCCGACCTGTCGGTGAGCCTGGTGGTGCCGCGCGAAGATGGCCCCGCCGCGTCGCTGGCCAGTTACCAGCTGGAAGTCCTGCGCGACAAGAACCGCGAGCTGTCGCGCCGTCTCCAGGAGTTGTCGAGCAACGCGCAGGACAATGAACGCCTGGCCGTGCGCACGCAGCAGCTCACGCTTGCGCTGCTGAAGCAGGACAATGCCGCTGATACCGTGCGCGCGATGGCCGCGACGCTGACCGAGGATTTCAGCGGCGACCTGGTGCGCATCGTGTTGCTGGAACCGGTCTCGGGCCTGGACGATGTGGACTGGTTGCAGGTGGTGCCGGAAAAAGACAAGGCGCTCGCTGCGTTCCGCGATTGCCTGGGTGATGGCGAACCGCTGTGCGGGCGCCTGCAACCCGACAAGCAGGCGTTGCTGTATGGCACGCGCGTGGGCGAGGTGCAGTCAAGTGCCTTGCTGCCGCTGCCGGGCGTGGGCCTGGTCGCCATCGGTAGCCACGATCCGAACCGGTTCTATCCGGGCATGGGCACGCTGTTCCTGCGCATGATGGGCGAGTCATTTACGGCGGCGCTGGGTCGCTATCGCGGAGGCTGATCGCATGCGAACAAGCTCCATGAAATCAACTTCATGAAATCAGCTCCATGAAATCAGCCTCATGAAATCAGCCTCCATGCAAGCAGGAGTGCAATCGCAACCCGCTGCTCCAAAACAGCGCTTTCGACAGAGTGGCATCGTCCATCGAATGGCCCACACCGCCGTGCTGCTGCCGTCGCTGGCCGCGGCGCAGGCGGACGCATCGCAGGCGTCGTCCCTGCACAGGCAATGTGTCGCTTCCGCGTTGCAGGTGCCCCGCACTCCTGCCGGACAGGTGGACTCCACCAGGGCGCAATCGATGTGCACTGCACGCCGCGCACGGCTGTACGCCGCCGCCTACCAGGGCGTGCCCGCGGAGGATCGGCCCGAAACCATGCGGCGTCGTATCGACTGGGATGCGGTGGACACGCTCGAAACACGCATCCGCAGCGAACGTATCGGCGAGTCGCAACGCTCGCACTGAGCGGAGTCAATGGCGCGCACATGACCGCAGCAGCCGCCGTCGATGCATTCCTCTCGCACCTGCACGTGGAACGGCGCATGTCCGCGCACACGCTCGACGCCTACCGTCGCGACCTGGGCACGTTGCAGGACTGGATCGACCAGCACGCCGGCATCGACATCACCGCGCTGCAGACCGAGCAACTGCGCGCCTTCATCGCGTCCGAACATAAACGCAAGCTGGCGCCGAAAACCCTGCAACGCCGCTTGTCCGCGTGTCGCAGCTTCTACCAGTGGCTGCTCAGGCATGGCCGCATCGCCAGCAATCCCGCCGCCGGCATCCGCGCGCCGAAGGCTCCGCGCAAGCTGCCGCAGGTCCTCGACGCGGACGAAGCGGTGCGGCTTGTCGAGGTCGCCACCGACGGTCCGCTCGGGTTACGTGATCGCGCGTTGCTGGAACTGTTCTATTCCTCCGGCCTGCGCCTGAGCGAGTTGTGTGCGTTGCGCTGGCACGACCTGGATCTCGACGGCGGCCTGGTCACGGTGCTCGGCAAGGGCGGCAAGCAGCGCGTCATCCCGGTCGGCTCTCATGCGCGCAGCGCCTTGTCCGCATGGAAGAATGAACTGGCGCGGGCCAGTGATGCGCCCGTCTTCCCGGGCCGAGGCGGCCAGCCGATCACCCCGCGCGCAGTACAACTGCGGCTGAAACTTCTGGCGCAACGGCAAGGCCTGTTCAAGCGCGTGCATCCGCATCTGCTGCGGCATTCTTTCGCAAGCCACCTGCTGGAATCCTCCGGCGACCTGCGCGGCGTGCAGGAACTGCTGGGGCATGCCGACATTGCCACTACGCAGATCTACACGCACCTGGATTTCCAGCATCTGGCCAAGGTGTACGACGCGGCGCATCCTCGGGCGAAGCGCAAGCGCTGACCGCCTTGCATCGGCGAATCCGCACCCCCATCCAGACAACTCGCCCAGAGGAGTTCGCATGGACCCCAGCCACAACGCCACCACCTTCTACGCCACCACCATCGTCTCGGTGCGCCGCAACGGGCGCGTCGTGGTCGCGGGTGACGGGCAGGTCACGCTCGGCAATACGGTGATGAAAGCCAACGCGAAAAAAGTGCGCAGGCTGGGCAAGGACGGCCAGGTGCTGGCCGGTTTCGCGGGCGCGGCGGCCGATGCGTTCACCCTGTTCGAGCTGTTCGAGTCGAAGCTGGAAAAACACGGGCAGTTGACCCGCGCCGCGGTCGAGCTGGCAAAGGATTGGCGCACCGAACGCCGCTTCGGCAAGCTTGAAGCCCTGCTCGCGGTTGCCGACAAGGAGACTTCTTTGATCATCAGCGGCACCGGCGATGTCATCGAACCCGAGGACGGACTAGTCGCGATCGGCTCCGGCGGCATGTACGCCTTGTCGGCGGCGCGCGCATTGCTGTTGCACACCGACCTCGACGCGAACCGTATCGCCGTCGAATCGCTCAACATCGCAGGCGATGTCTGCATCTACACCAACCAGAACATCGTTGTCGAAGAGCTCTGATTTCACTGTCGTCATTCCCGCGCAGGCGGGATTCCAGCGACTGCTGTTTTATTCGGCCACCTTCAATTCACCGGATTCCCGCCTACGCGGGAATGACGAGCACGGACTCATGCCCAAAATCGACA
>JBDSEX010000207.1:0-6006 GCA_039919835.1 Luteimonas sp. | reverse complement strand
CGCGACTTCCAGCGGATCGGGGCCGACCGGGCCGGCCTCTTCCTCTTCTGCATCTTCGTCGACTTCTTCCTCGTCGTTCTCGGCGGCTTCGGCCAATGCCAATGCAGCGGCGGCTTCGATCTTCGCCTCTTCGGCCGCGGCCAGCTCCTCGGCGGTATCGACAAAGCCCGCGACGATTTCCGCAAGACGCTTCTTGCCGGCCTTGTGCATCTCGTAATCGGCCAGCAGCAGGTTGATCGACCACGGGAAGCTGGCCAGCGAGGACAGCATCTGGTTGAGGCCTTCCTCGATGCGCTTGGCGATGGCGATTTCGCCCTCGCGCGTCAGCAGCTCGACCGTGCCCATCTCGCGCATGTACATGCGTACCGGGTCGGTGGTGCGGCCGGTTTCGGTATCCAGCGCGGACAGCGCGGCGGCGGCTTCCTCGGCGGCGGTGTCGTCGACCTCGCGGCCGCTCGCACTGGTGCCGGCAAGGAGCAGCGTTTCGGCATCCGGCGCAACTTCATGCACCTCGATGCCCATGCCGTTGATCATGCCGATGATGTCTTCGATCTGCTCCGGATCGACCATGTCGTCGGGCAGGTGGTCGTTGACTTCGGCGTAGGTCAGGAAGCCTTGCTCCAGGCCCTTGCTGATCAGCAGCTTGATGTCGGATTGCGGAGTCTGTCGTTCGTTGGCCACGTATTTCGCCATCGGTATGAAAAAGTGAACCCGTAATTATACAGCCGCGGGCGGGAGGGGTCGCGGCTTGGGCGTCGTTGAGCGCTGGGTGACGGCCCCGATTCAAGCGAGAGCCGGGCCTGGAGATGTGCCAGGCGCCACCCTATGGGCGCAACAGGAACGTCACCGGTCCGTCGTTGACCAGGCTGACCACCATATGGGCCCCGAATCTCCCTGTTTCCACCCCTCCCGCATGGGTGTTCCTGCAGATTTGGACCAGCCGGTCGTAGCTGCGTTCAGCCTCGTCTGGGGAAGCGGCGGTGCTGAAGCCGGGACGCATGCCACTTCGGGTGTCCGCGGCGAGGGTGAACTGGCTGACCAGCAGCAGCCCACCGCGCGTGTCGATGAGCGATCGGTTCATGCGGCCGTTGGCGTCGGCGAACACGCGGTAGGCGAGCAGGCGCCCGGCGAGGCGTGTGATCTGTGCGTCCGTGTCGCCTGGTTCGGCCGCGACCAAGGCGAGGAGTCCTGCGTTGATCGCGCCGATGGGGTCCCCATCGACGGTGACGCGGGCTTCCGTGACGCGCTGGATGAGGGCGAGCATGGGCAAAGCATAGCGGCAAGCTTTTCGTCCCCGCGGTAGTTTCCTGGAGCGCCGGAGCTGCTTGGCACGAGCGCAGCGGATTTGCGGGTGCGGGTCCAAGTCCACGATTGATGATCTGCCGGCAGCACGCGAAGAACTGCGTACGGCGGATCAAATCGCGCGCACTCGTCCCATGCGAACAGTGGGAGAGAAACCTCTCTCGCTAAACTGCGGCGATGACGGATACGTTCGCCCGATGGTTGTACCTGCTCGCTGCTGGTGTCGGCAGGCTGCCGTGGCCGTGGCTACTGCGGATCGGCGATGCCATCGCCACGGCCTGGAGCGCGCTGGATGGCCGGGAGAGCAGGGTGGTGCGTCGCAATCTGGAGCTTTCGTTTGTGGACATGCCAGTCGAACAGCGCGAGAAGCTGTGCCAGCGCGTGTTGCGCACGACGGCGCGGCAGGCCCTGGAAACCGTGCGCCTGTGGACCCGGCCGCACACGCGGAATGTCGCGCTGATCCGGCAAACGCACGGCGTCGACCTGTTCGATGCCGCCATCGCATCGGGTCGCGGCGTCATCGTCGCCGCGCCGCATTACGGCAACTGGGAACTGCTCCATCAGTGGCTGGCGGCGCATGCGCCGATCGCGATCCTGTACAGCCCGCCCGAATCGGCGATCGGTGAAGCCTTCCTGCGGATCGTGCGAGCAGACCAGGCCGATCGCGTGCAACAGGTCCGTGCCGATGGCCCGGCCGTTCGGCAACTGTGGAAAGTGCTGAAAAACGGCGGCGTGGTCGGGATCCTCCCGGACCAGCAGCCGAAACTCGGCGACGGCGCATTCGCGCCTTTCTTCGGCGCGCAGGCCCTGACCATGACCCTGCTCAACCGGCTCGCCGAACGCACCGGCGCCACGGTGCTGTTCGCGTATTGCGAGCGCATCGGCGATGGATCCACGTTTGCGGCGCCTGGATTCGACTTGCATTTCGAACACGCCCCGGCGTCGATTGCATCGACCGATCCGGTGGAAGGCGTGGCCGCGCTCAATGCCTGCGTGCAGCGGATCGCCAGCCGCGACCCGGCGCAGTACCAGTGGACCTACAAGCGCTATTCGATTCCGCCGCCCGACGGGAGCCGCGGCAATCCCTACTGGCCCGATTGCTATCCGCGCCGCTATCGCCGCGAGGCAGGGTGATGCGACCATGCCGGTGGATTGGCGGAGAGTTTTCGGAGCGTCATCCTCGCGAAGGCGGGGATCTGGCAAGCCTGATTTTGAAGGCTGAAGTTCACTGAATTCCTTCCTTCGCGGCAATGACGCTTCCGATGTCTGATTCGCGAAAGATTTTCGATTCCATGGAGACGCAACCATCAACGCCGCATCCGACACAGGGCTTGAAATACCATCGCCGCACTGGCAATCGCTGCCCATTCGCGCGCGCAAGCTGTTCCTGCTCACCCATGCGTTTGGCTACGGCATCGCCGCAACCATTGCTTCGGTTGTCGGCGCAACACTGCTCTCGGCAGTCGTCGACAGCGGACTCGTATTTGCGGCCGTCGTTGCGTTGGGCCTGATTGCGGGCATCGCCTTCGGGGCATGGCTGGGCATCAAGCAGTACCGCTACACCTACTGGCTGCTCGATCGCGACGGATTCGCGCTGCGGCGCGGTCGCATGTGGCAGCGCGAAAGCCGGGTGCCGGCGTCGCGCGTGCAGCATCTCGATCTCAAGCATGGGCCGATGGAGCGCAGGTACGGCCTGGCGACGCTGGTCATCCATACCGCTGGCACAAAGCTCAACACGGTCAGCGTCGGCGGTCTTGACGCGGGTGAGGCCGAGCGGTTGCGCGATGAGCTCGCGCAGCGGATCGAAGCTGATGTCGACGCCTGACGCGGCCAACGTCACCGCGGAGGACAAGCGGCTGCATCCGTGGTCGTGGTTGTTCGTGCTGTTGCAGCAGCTCAAGCAGTTTTTGATCCCCCTGGCCGCGTTGGTGTTGTTCGGCCGCGGAGATCGCAACGAGCTCTGGCCGCTGGTCGGCGTTGGCGTGCTGGCGGTGGTGTCGCTGCTTCAGTACTTCACTTATCGCTACCGCGTCGAACGCGACAGCCTGACCATCCGCAGCGGCTGGCTGCATCGCAGCCTGCGCCACGTGCCGTTCGCGCGCATCCACAACGTGGTGCTTCACCAGACGCTGCTGCACCGAATTTTCGGCGTGGCTGAAGTGCGCCTGGAATCGGCCGGGGGCGACAAGCCCGAGGCGCAGATGCGCGTTTTGCGGCTGGACGACGCGCTGGCGCTGGAACAGCTGATCCGCCATCGCGGCGTACTGCCGGCGGCCGATGCGCCGGTCATCGAGGACGATGTGCTGCTGGCGATGCCGACCGCGGACGTGATCCGCCATGGCTTGATTTCCAACCGCGGCCTGATCGTGGTCGGCGCCGGCTTTGGCGCGCTGTCGCAGGTCAGTCCACGCCTGTTGCCCAACCTGTTGGAGGACATGGGCGAGGCGATGCTGGGCTGGGATCTCTTTGAAGGCGTCGGCAAGGCGATGTTTGGGTGGGCCGGGCGCGAGGCCGTCGGGCCGGCGCAATATGTGCTCGCGGCGTTGACCTTCTTGCTGCTGTTCGTAGCGGTGCTGCGCGTGCTGTCGATCGCGATGGCGCTGCTGCAGTACCACGGCTTCGTCCTCAGCGAACACGGCCACCGCCTGACGGTGGTACGCGGCCTGCTGACGCGATTGCGTACCAGCGCGACGCGACGGCGCATCCAGGCGTGGACGCTGCAGGAAGGCCTCCTCCATCGCCTGTTCAAGCGGCGCACGCTGAAGATCGATACCGCCGTCGCCGAGGCCGTCAATGAAAAACGTGCGTTGAAGGAACTCGCGCCGCTTGCCACCCCGGCGGCCTGTGATGCGCTGATCCAGCATCTGCTGCCGGGAGTGCAGTGGCCCAGGTTGCAATGGCAGCCGCTGCATCGCAATGCGGCTTGGCGTCTTTTTCTGCCCGGCGGGCTTTTTTCGCTCCTGCTCACGGCGGTGCTCATCGCACGTTTCGGCGCGTGGGGTGCACTGGGTCTGATCTGGTTGCCATGGTCGTGGATCCACTCGTTGCACCATGCGCGTCGCGCCGGTTACAGCGTTGATGCGGATGTCATCGCGGTACGCAGCGGCTGGTGGTCTCGGCATTGGCGGTTGGCGGAACTCGCCAAGGTGCAGGCGCTGCAAATCACGCGCTCGCCGCTGGACCGCCGCTTCGGCATGGCGACGCTGCATCTGGACACGGCCGGCGCCTCGACAATGGCCCCGCCACTGCGCATCCCGTACCTGCCCGAGCACGAAGCGCATGCGCTCTACCGGCAGCTGGGCACGATCGTCGCCGCACGCAAACTGCAATGGTGAGCGCGATGATGCAGCGCATCCCCGATGACAACACCATCCTGGTCGTGGGCGGCGCCGGCTACATCGGCTCGCACATGGTCAAGTGGCTGCAGCGCGCGGGTTACACGCCGGTGGTGGCGGACGATCTGGGCAATGGCAGGCGCGATGCCGTGCGCGACGCGCGATTGCATGTCGGCGACATCGGCGACACGGCGTTCGTCGATACGCTGATGCGCCAGGTGAGACCTGCAGCCGTGATGCATTTCGCAAGCTTCATCCAGGTTGGCGAATCGGTGGCCGACCCGGGCAGGTATTACCGCAACAACCTCGGTGCCACGCAGGTGCTGCTGGACGGGATGCGCAGCCACGGCATCACGCGTTTCATCTTCTCGTCGACCGCCGCGATCTTCGGCGATCCGGTATACGTGCCAATCGACGAAATGCACCAGAAGCAGCCGATCAATCCCTATGGCCGCAGCAAGTGGATGGTCGAGCAGATGTTGGAGGATTACGACCGCGCCTACGGCTTGAAATCGACTTGCCTGCGCTACTTCAACGCCGCCGGTGCCGATGCGGATGGCGAGCTCGGCGAATGCCACGAGCCGGAAACGCACCTGATCCCGCTGCTGCTGCAGGTGGCGTCAGGACGGCGGCCACACATCACCGTGTACGGCGACGACTACGCGACGGCGGATGGTACCTGCGTGCGGGACTATGTCCACGTCGAGGACCTGTGCAGCGCGCACTTGCTGGCGCTGGAGCAGCTGCTGGGTGGCGGCGAGAGTGGCCGCTACAACCTCGGCAACGGCAACGGGTTTTCGGTTCGCGAAGTCATCGAAGCAGTCCGGCGTGTGACCGGACGGGATATTCCGGTTGTGCAGGGTGCACGGCGCGCGGGTGATCCGCCGGCACTGGTGGCCGATGCGACCCGCGCACGCGCGCTGCTGCAGTGGACGCCGCGTTATCCCGATCTGGACACGATTGTGGCGCATGCGTGGGCTTGGGAACAAAAACACGCAGCGAATGCATAGGACAGATCCGCGTAGCAGCTTCCGGCTCCGTCGCGTGATGCCTGGCAGCGGACGGAAGTTGATTGACTACGTCCGGAAGTATCGCTTGCGACGGTTCCGCCCTACGAATTCTCTACAAGCACACGTTCGTTGCACGGTTGCTTTGTTTGTGATCTACGCGCGCCGTAGAAGCGCACCCGGGGAGCTTGACGTTGGGTGCACCGGACAAAAAGTTCAAAGGCTTCCGCCTGGCGGCGGGTCACTTTTGTTTTGGCAAAAGCAACCAGAACCATCTGCGCCGGACGCGCGCCGCCTGCGGCGGTGCCGTGCGCTCCCCGGTCGCCACGGCACGGCGCCCAAACTCGCTGTTCTCAGGCATG
>JBDSEX010000082.1:0-2512 GCA_039919835.1 Luteimonas sp. | reverse complement strand
TCACCCGAAGCAGCACGGTGTGGTTGGGGGCAATCTCGATGGCGTCGCTGACGGTACCGTCCTGGATCAGTGTTTCTGAGAACGCGGCGCGCTGTACGGCGGGATTGGCGAAAATACCGCTGCCGCTACCGCGCGGGAATGGCCCGGCATTCTGCACCTGCAGCTTGAGCTCCCGTGCGGCCGGAGCGAGCGAGTTGGGGTTCGCGTAGACAAGATCGACCAGCTTGCCAGCGAGGTCGTTGAAGGCGCGCTCGCGGTCGGCTTCGCCGGACTCCCGCAACATCTGCTCGCGCGCCCGTTCGAAGGTCATTGGTTCTCCGGCCTTGAGTTCGCGCAACTGGATCACGTGGTAGCCGAAGTCGGTCTTGACCGGCCCTGCGATCTCACCGGCCTTCATCGCGAACAACGCATCCTCGAACGGCTTCACCAGGCTCCCGTCGCGCAAAATCCATCCAAGGTCGCCGCCACTGGCCTTGGAGCCGGTGTCGTCCGAGCTGGCGCGCGCAAGGGCGGCGAAGTCCGCGCCGGGCTGCCGTGCCTGCGCGACAAGTTGTGCTGCTTTCCGCTCGGCCGCTTTCTGTGCAGCAGCATCGGCTTTCGCATCGAGCTTGATCAGGATGTGCGAGGCAAGACGTTGCTCGCCTGCAACGAACTTGGCCTTGTCCTTTTCGTAACGGCTTCGCAATTCGGCTTCATCGACCGCCGCGCCAGGCACGTTGGCGGTGGTCAGTTCGATGTATTCGATCGCGACCGTTTCCGGCGAGCGGTACTCGTCCAAGTGCGAGGTGTACCAGCGTTGCATCTCGTCGGCACTGACTGCGCCCATGTCCGGCGCCGCCGGCGGCATCTGCGTGAACGACACGTCGCGCTGTTCGCCGAGCAGCGCCAGCAAACGGTCCATTTCGCTTTTGGTGACGAACGACGACTCCGCGATGCGACCGGCCAGGATCGACTGTTGCAGGCTGTCGCGCACCAGTTGTTCGAACTGGACAGGCGTGCGAGCTGGCGCTAGCGACGCCAGCGAGAGCTGGTAGCGCTGCGGATCGAATTTCCCGTCCACCTGGAACTCGGGCAGCGCCTGGATCGTCTCGCGCACCGCGGCATCGCCTATCGCGATGCCATGGCGGTCGGCGGCCATGCGCATCACGCGCTCGTCGATCATCTCGTCGAGGATGCGCCGCTTGTTGTCGACGCTCTCGAACACCTTGTTATCGAACGCTGCGCCTTCGGCCGAGCGCTGCTGCTGGCGAACCTGTTCCAGCCGCTGGCGGAAATCGTCGGTGCTGATGTCCTGCCTGTCCCAGGCCATCGACGCAGGCCACCATGACGGGGCGGATGCCCACCACGTCGGCGGCGCCTGGATCCGTGCAGCGTAGCTATCCACGCGCTGCACCATGTACTGGTCCAGGCCGAACAGTGCGAACGGAACGATCAGCACGCCAAGGATGGCCATGGCCATCCAGCCGGAGGATTTTTCGCGGAGTTTCTGCAGCATCGTCGTCGGCGCACGTTGGTGTGTAGCCGCGCAGTTTACCGTGCTTGACCGCGCCGTGATGGGAGTCGAGGTGCAGGCAGCGGGTCTCCGGCGTCCGTAGTGCGTGGCATCGGAATGCCTTCAGCCTGGAGGGCCAACAGTGCAAAGGGGCACGGTTTCATTGGCACGTTCGAGGGCGCGTTCGAGGGTCCGTCGTCAGTTCGCTACGGAAAACGCGCGCCAGAATCCCGGCAACTAGAACAAAAAAAAGGAACGCCTTGCGGCGTTCCCATGAAAACTGGCGGAGTGGACGGGACTCGAACCCGCGACCTCCGGCGTGACAGGCCAGCATTCTAACCAACTGAACTACCACTCCGCGTTTTTGAACTTGTGGCCCTGATCCTTGAATGGGTGCTAGCTGGTGGGTGCTGAGGGTTTCGAACCCCCGACCCTCTCCGTGTAAGGGAGACGCTCTACCGCTGAGCTAAGCACCCGTGTGCTTGTTGCAAATGCTCACGGGCATCTGCTCTACCGGTCGATTAGTTTACGGCATCCTTCAGGGCCTTGCCAGCCTTGAACGCTGGATTCTTGGACGCCTTGATGGTGATGGCGTCGCCGGTTTTCGGATTGCGGCCGGTGCGCGCGGCACGCGCGCGGACCTGGAACGTGCCGAAACCTACCAGCGTCACCGTGTCGCCTTTCTTCAAGGCACCAGTGATAACCGACACCATCGCATCGACTGCGCGGCCGGCATCGGCCTTCGAGAGTTCGGACGCGTCTGCAACGGCGTCAACCAATTCGGTTTTGTTCATTATTTTTTGCTCCGTATGCGGCTTGCGCCGCAGGATGTGGTAACCGGCTGTTTCAGGCGGATGGTCCGCGAGATGGCCCGATCGACTTTCCGCTCATGCGCAACGCTGATGCGTCATCGCGGCTGCCGTTGTTATACCAGTGCGACCAAGGGGTCGCAACCGGAAACGTAGGTCTGGCGCGGGTTTCCGGGGGTTTTTCATCGCGCAAAACAATCGGATCAATGCT
>JBDSEX010000069.1:0-2672 GCA_039919835.1 Luteimonas sp. | reverse complement strand
GTCAAGCGATGTGCGACTCGATCCGCTTGCATGTGGATCGGGTCGCTTCATCGCTTCACTCAACCAATAACCGCGGACGAAACGCACAGGGGTGCTGCCTGCATCCGCCAGCGGAAAATCGCGGCGGGCGATTCATCTTCTACCCGCCTTCATTCAGAAGTCGATCACCATGACGAGACACCCGCATTTAGGCATCGAACGAACGCGCTGAATTCGATACGACCGTCGGCACGTCAAGTCTCGCTGCCCGCCAGCGATCCAGGCAATGGCCGAGATCAGGCCGGCTGCAACTCGAATGCTGGCGCCGGTTGCAACCAAGGCAACAGCCAGTGGTCCACCAGCAGAAAGGCAAACAACGCCATCAGGTACACGATGGAGTAATTGAACACTTTCATCGCGTATAGCTCGTCGGGCGGCGCGAGGAGTTTCCAGGCGAACCAGACGAACATGACGCCGAGCACGACCGCGCCGCCGAGATAAAACAGCCCACTCATGCCCGTCGCCCAAGGCAAGAGCGTGGCGACCAGCAGCAATACGGTGTACAGCAGGATCTGCCAGCGGGTGTATTCAACCCCATGCGTGACCGGCAGCATCGGTACCAGCGCGCGCGCGTAGTCGTCGCGGCGGAAGATCGCCAACGCCCAGAAATGCGGGGGCGTCCACACGAAGATGATCAGCACCAGTAGCAGTGCGCGCGCCCAGTCGGATTCGTTCTGCATGCCGGTGACCGCAGCCCATCCGAGCAGAGGGGGCGCAGCGCCGGCGATGCCGCCGATGACGATGTTCTGCGGCGTGGCGCGCTTGAGCCAGCCGGTGTAGATGATGGCGTACCCGATCAGCGAGGCAAATGTCAGCGCAGCGGTGAGTGGATTCACCAACGCAATCAGTATTGTCATCGAAAACGTGCCCAGCGCGATTGCGAAGACGAGGACTTGTGTTGGCGTCAACGCGCCCGTCGCCAGCGGCCGGTGCGCGGTGCGCGCCATGACGCGGTCGATGCGCTGGTCGATGAGGTGGTTGATGGCCGCGGCGGATGCGGCGGCGAGCCAGATGCCGAACAGACCGAATAAGGTCTGCCGCATCGGCGGTAAACCAGGCACCGCGAGGAACATCCCGACCAGCGCGGTGAACACGATCAAAGCCACTACGCGTGGCTTGGTCAGGGTCCAGTATTCGGCAGCAATAGGGCGCATGCTCAGTCGGGTTTACGCAACCGGGCCAGCAGCGACACCAGGACGAACACCAGCAACGCCGCGCCTGCGTTGTGCAGCACCGCGATCGTAAGCGGCAACGCCAGTTTGACGTTGGCGATGCCGAGCGCGACCTGCGACACGACGAGCAACGCAAGCATCGCCGCCCATTGCCGCATGCCCGGCGTGCGTAGCAGGCGCAGCGCCAGA
The DNA here is from genome assembly GCA_039919835.1 of Luteimonas sp. GTDB lineage: Bacteria > Pseudomonadota > Gammaproteobacteria > Xanthomonadales > Xanthomonadaceae > JALYOU01. The sequence continues at coordinate 1,272 of JBDSEX010000069.1, read as the reverse complement.
GCGAGCAGGAACACGAACACCACGCCTGCCATCATGCGATGCGCGAGCTGGATCGCGATGCGCGATTCACCGTCGAGCACGCCACCTTCGTAATCAACACCGATGCCTCGCCACGGCACGAACCCTTCGCTGAAATCGTGCGCCGGCCACCACTGCCCGACACATTCTGGAAAATCCGTGCCGCAGGACAGCGCCGCGTAGTTGGCGCTGGTCCAGCCGCCGAGCGCGATCTGCACGCCGAGTAAGACCAGTCCGATGATGATCCAGCGGTGCAGCGATTGCGCATCGACCAGGCGGATTGGGTGGTTGATCGCGCGCCATGCGATCCAGGTGAGCAAGGCGAATGTCAGCAAGCCGCCGAGCAGATGGGCCATCACCACGATTGGCTTTAACAGCCACGTGACGGTCCACATCCCCAGCAGCGCCTGCATCACGATCACCGCCAGCGTGATTGCGGTCGCTCGCGACAGGTCGTGGTTGTCCCACCGCAGTGCGGCGAACAGCAGGATCGCTTCACCCCCCGCCGCAAGCGCAAACGCCATGACGTATTGGCCGCGCATGTACAGTGGAATCGCAAGCGCGATGAGCGCCGATGCCATGCATACCTGCGCGATGCCGAACTTTCGTTTGCGTGCCGCGATCACCACTAGTGCCAACACCATCACGCCAAGCGCGCCCGCGAGTATCCGGTGCAGTTGTTCGCGCCACGCCTTGTGTACTTCCAGCGGACGGATCGCAGTTGCCGCATGGTCGACGGCCTCGTTCGCTGCTGGCCAGGCAGCGCGGCCGTAGCAGGTCGGCCAGTCGGGACAACTCAAGCCAGCGTTGGACAAGCGCACGAACGCGCCGAACACGATCACGCCGAACGCAAGCACGACTGCAAACCAGGCGAGACGGTGCAGGTGCTTGTAAATGGCAGGAGGCAAGGCGAAATTCATTTCAACGCAACTTCAGCAATCGCGCCATGTCGGTGCGCAGGTCTGCGGGATCGAAGCCGGGAGCGTAGCGCAGAATCACGAAACCGTTGGGATCGACCACGTACACCGGCACGCCGCGTGGATCGGCCGCGCGTGGCAGTCCCACGCGCAGGGCCGGCGATGGGCGCAACACGCGTAAGGTCTCTAAGCGGGTCGCGCGTACTGGCGGCGCGCCGATCCAGAGCACATGCACGCGGTCGGCCTCACGCCCGAACAGCCGCCAGACCAGATCGATTTCACGCGCGAGCTCGATGCACTCGCTCGCGCAGTCCTGCGGCGGCGCAAGTGCAATGCG
>JBDSEX010000372.1:0-9763 GCA_039919835.1 Luteimonas sp. | reverse complement strand
CACACCTCGCGACCGGAACTGCCGTGGACGTTCGGGATCATCGACGACTCCGAAGTCAATGCGTTCGCCGCGCCGGGCGGCTATGTGTTGATCACGCGTGGTTTGTACAACCTGCTGGCCGACGACGGCGAAGTTGCCGCTGTGCTGGGACACGAAATCAGCCATGTGGTGCAGCGCGATCATTACGAAGTCATCCGCAAGCAGGAAATGACCTCCGCCGGCACCCAGATCGCGGCGTCGCGCGTCAACGTCGGCGGCGGCATCGCCGGCAGTTATGCCAAGGATTACGCCAGCAAGCACGGCGCCAAGATTGCACTGGCGCGACTGGATCGCGAGGCCGAATTCCGCTCCGACCAGGCCGCCGAAATCTATCTTGCGCGCGCGGGATTCAATCCGTTGTCGATGTACATGGTGCTGCAGAAGATGACCGCCCTCGGCACCGCTTCCGCGAAGCTTGCGCAGTTGTACAAGACGCATCCGCCGCTGGCCGATCGGCTGGACCGCATCGATCGTCGCGGATATGCGGGGCTGGAACGCTATACGCAGCGCTAGGCCACGCGGCCGGCTGGCATGTTGTCGCAGCTGGATACAATGGTGTACCGCATCATCGCGCCGTATTGACTGGCGAACCCTGCCGGCTCGTCTTGGGAACGCCTATTTGGCCAGCTCAACCGGAGGAAACACGCGATGAAGTTCAATAAGCTATTCGTTGGGGCGGCGCTGTTCGCCACTGCATTCTCGGCGTGGGCAGCAGCAGGGTGCCCGCTTGGCTGCTGCTGAGCCGTGACCCGCCTGCAAGAAAGCCCCGCTACTAGCGGGGCTTTTTTGCTCAAGAGGCAGCAAGGCCGCGACGGTTGAGGTCGCGGCCATCGGTTCAACCTCGAATCAACAGCTGGCGGTATCAGCGGAACAACCGGATCGTCAGAGGGTACCGGTAGGCCTGCCCGTCGTAGGCCTTGAACACCGCGATCAGGCTGCACACCAGCCAGAGGATGGCCAGGCCGCACACCGCCAGCAGCAGGACGAAACCAGCGGGCACGGTGAGCAGCGCGCCGATCCCGAGGGTAACCACCGTCACTCCAACCAGCAGAAAACCGAGCACCACGGCGATGCACATGTAAATGAACATGCTGAGGTTGAAGTTCACCGCTTCCTTCGCATGATCTGCGGCGAACGAGGACCTGTCGCGCACCAGCATCCACACCGCCAGGGCGCCCAGCGCGCCTGCAACACCGGCAATCCAGCTGGTGACCAGCGCGGCGGCCAACGCCGCGACATGCGCACCCGCCGCCCATTGGCGATCGCTCAGGCTGTGGGACGTCGTCTGCAGGGTTTCCATCACTCGGCTCCTCCCGGAAATAGTCCGGTCAGGATCAATAATGGGGCTTGCCGCAGCCGGCACAAGCCAACTTTAGACCTACGCCCGGCAACTGAGTTCGCCTATGCAAGCGCTTCTTCGGCCGTGGGATTTTTGCTCACCGGCGGAGCGGTCGCAGCTGCAGCCGCTCCATCCAGGACACGATCATTCCCCGGCGACGGTCATCTTGCCGACCAGGATCGAGCCAGTGCGGATGTGTGAACGCGTGTCCACGTCGCTCCCCACCGCCTCGATCGCAGCGAACATCGATTTGAGATTTCCGGCGACGGTGATGCCGTCGACGGGACACGAAATTTTCCCGTTCTCGATCAGGAAACCGCCCGCGCCTCGGGAATAATCGCCCGTCACGTTGTTGACCCCCTGCCCCATCAGGTCGGTCACCAGCAGAGCGCGTGGCTGCGCGGCGATGAGTTCATCCAGGCCGCCCGCATTGGCGAATACCTGCAGGTTGTGCACGCCGCCGGCGTTGCCGGTGGTACGCAGGCCCAGCTTGCGTGCGGAGTAGCTGCCAAGCACGTAACGCTGCAACACGCCATCCGCGACCAGCGGCACCTCCTGTGTTGCAACACCTTCGGCATCGTATGAGGACGAACGGAAACCTCCGGTCAGGAACGGCTGTTCCTCGATCCGCATCCACTCGGGGAAAATGCGCTTGCCGGCGTGATCGATCAGGAAGCTCGCCTTGCGGTACAACGCACCGCCCGACACCGCACCGAGCAGATGGCCCACCAGTGAACGTGCCATGTCCGCCGCGAACAGCACCGGCATCTCGCCGGTTGGCAGCGATCGCGGCTGCAGTCTGGCAACGGTGCGTTCGGCCGCGCGACGGCCGACCGACGCTGCTGCTTCCATGCGCCCTGCGGACAACGCCGTCGTGTACCAGCCATCGCGCTGCATTGCGTCGCCGCGGCCTGCGATCAACGCGCAGCCGATGCTGTGCTGCGTATCGCGTTCGCGGCCGACGAAACCGTGGCTGTTCGCATAGACCGACAGACTCTCGCCGCTACCGACCGATGCGCCGTCGGAATTTTCGATGCGCTTGTCGTATTCGCGCCCTGCGGTCTCGCAGGCCAACGCAAGATCGACCGCACGATCCGCATCGAGGTTCCACGGATGCCATGTATCGAAGTCGCGGATGTCGGTCGCCATCAATTCGGCATCGGCGAGGCCTGCCGCGACATCTTCCTCAGTAAACGTGGCGATGGCGCACGCCTGCGCGACAGTGGCGTCGAGGCTTTCGTCCCGCAGGTCCGCGGTGCTGGCACTGCCTTTGCGCTGGCCGAAATAGACGGTGACCGCAATGCCGCGATCGCGCGTCGACTCGACCGTTTCGACTGCGCCCAAGCGCACGTTGACGCTGAGGCCGCGCTCCTCGGAGCACGACACTTCCGCCTGTGTCGCGCCTCGCGAGCGGCAGCGGTAGAGCAGGCGCTGCGCGGTTGCGGCCAGGTGATCAAGTCGCAGATGGCTGTCGTCGGTGGCCGGGAGGACTTCTGCCGGAAGGGAAACTGCGTTCAATGCTTTATCCTTGGGTTTGCAGGAGGTTTGATCGAAAACACACCAATCGAGAGCAGATCAATCGAGAGCAGATCAATCGACTACAGATCAGGTGAGGTGGTATCGATTGGCCCGCCATCCTGCTCAATCAAACATGGATCCGATAACGATGCGCGGAAAAAACGATGACACCGGTGATTTCCTGGGTCCGAGCCGCAGCGAACAACGTCGTGGCGCGCTTGAAATCTTCGAGCTTGGCGAAAAGCTGGTCGCGCTGAGCGCCGCGCAGCTGTCCAAACTGCCGATCCCAGACGACCTGTTGCCGCACATCGAGGACACGCAGCGCATCCCGTCGAAGATCGCGCGCAAGCGGCAGCTGCAATTCCTGGCCAAGCAGATGCGGCGCGAAGACGACGAAACGCTGGACGCCATTCGCGATGCGCTGGATTCCGGCGGCGAAGCATCGCGCCGCGAAACCGCGCAGCTGCACCAGGTTGAAGCGTGGCGCGACCGGCTGCTGGCCGATGGCGATACCGCGCTGGCGGAGTTGCTCGACACGTATCCAGCGGCGGATCGGCAGCACCTGCGCCAGCTGGCGCGCAATGCCGTGGAGGAACGCAATCGCAACAAGCCGCCGCATGCGCATCGGGAGTTGTTCCGGGAGCTGCGCGAATTGTTGCTGGAACCCGGAGGCGACATTGAGTAAACGGACCGTGACATAGTGGGCAACCGATCCGTCCTCCCCGCGGAAGTGGGGACAGGGAACCAGGCTCACGCCTGCGTCCCGCCGACCGTTATCCCGTCGATCAACAGCGACGGCTGACCCACGCCAACGGGTACGCTCTGCCCGTCCTTCCCGCAGACACCGACGCCTTCGTCCAGCGCGAGATCGTTGCCGATCATGCGTACCTTCTGCATCGTCTCCGGCCCATTGCCGATCAGTGTCGCGCCTTTCACCGGCGCGGTGACCTTGCCGTCTTCGATCAGGTAGGCCTCGGTGGCGGAGAAGACGTACTTCCCCGATGTGATATCGACCTGTCCGCCGCCGAAATTAACGGCGTACAGACCCTTCTTCACCGAGCGGATCATCTCTTCCGGATCGTGCGGGCCGGCCAGCATGTAGGTGTTGGTCATGCGCGGCATGGTCAGGTGGGCGAAGGATTCACGGCGTCCGTTGCCGGTAGGTGCCACGCCCATCAGGCGCGCGTTGAGCGTGTCCTGCATGTAGCCGGCCAGCACGCCATCCTCGATCAGCGTGTTGCATTGGGTGGGCGTGCCTTCGTCGTCGACATTCAACGAGCCGCGGCGTCCCGGGAGCGTGCCGTCATCGACGATGGTCACGCCAGGCGACGCGACGCGCTGGCCCATGCGCCCTGCATACGTGCTGGTGCCCTTCCGGTTGAAGTCGCCTTCGAGGCCGTGCCCGACCGCTTCGTGCAGCAGTACGCCCGGCCAGCCGGCGCCAAGCACCACCGGCATGACGCCAGCGGGCGCATCGATCGCCTCGAGGTTCACCAGCGCCTGGCGCAACGCTTCGCGCGCCCAGTTTTCCGGTTTCCCTCCGCCCAGCAATTCGACGTAGGAATATCGGCCGCCGCCGCCGCCGTGCCCCGATTCGCGGCGGCCATTGTGCTCGACGATGACCTGCACGCTGAACCGCACCAGTGGCCGCACGTCGGCGGCAAGCACGCCATCGCTGCGGGCGACCAGAATCGTATCGACCCCGCCCGCCAGGCTCACCGTCACCTGCTGCACGCGTGGATCGGCGGCACGCAGAAGTCTGTCGATCTTTCGCAACGCTTCGACCTTGTCTTCGTTGCCAAGCGCATCGATCGGATCGACCGGCGCGTATAACGCCCGGCCGTCGCCTGGCACGAGTTCACGCGCGACATGCGCATTGCCGTCACGCGCGATCGCGCGCGCGGAATGCGCGGCGGCCAACAGGGCCTGCGCATTGATGTCGTCCGAATACGCGAACCCCGTTTTCTCGCCGGAAATCGCGCGCACCCCGACACCCTGCTCGATCGAATGCGCCCCGTCCTTGACGATGCCGTCCTCCACGCTCCAGCTCTCGCGGCGTGAGTGCTGGAAGTACAGGTCGCCGAAATCGATGCCAGGGCCGAGCAACGTGCCGAAGGCTCGGTCCAGGCCGTTGGTGTCGAGGCCGCTCGGAAGCAGCAGGCGGGATTCGGCGAGAGCGAGGGATTGGGTCATCGGATACGACTTCTTCGTCAAGGAGAGTGGTGGTGAGTCAAAGGAGCTGAGGCTACTGAACTTTCATTCCCGCGAAGGCGGGAATGACGCCTGAAAGAACCGATTGCGTAGAGATGTAGCCGGCACGCATCGAATCAACCCGGCGGCGGCGTGTTCAACACCGCGCGCGGCGACTGCTGGCGACCGATCACCTCCACCTTCGGACCCTTCCACGGCCCGGTCACTCGATACGTTTTCGCCGCCATCTGCCCGAGCGGTTTGCGCAGCACCGCGTTGGCGGCGGCGCCAATGGCTGCACCGACCGGACCGCCCGCGATCGCACCCACGGCCGTCAACAGATTGCCGGCTTTCGGACGGACCTCGATCGTCTGGTCGAATTGCTGCGCGCGCAGGTCGGCGGCCCCGCGGATGCGAATTTCCGCGGCTGGCCCGTCGATCAGCAGGTCGTCGCTGCGCGCGCGGCCGTTGCCGAAACGGATGTCGCCGCCGATGCGGTTGAAGGCAAATCCCTTGTTGAAGAAATCGCGAAAGTCCAGCGTCAGCCGTCGCGGCAGTTCGGCCAGGCTGAGCAGGCCGAGCACGCGGCCGGCGCCGGGGTCGATTTCGACCAGCCGGCCGTTTTTCGCAAGGATGTTCAAGCTGCCATCCAGACGCTCCAGTTTGAACGCGGCGGGACTGCCCGGCCACGACGCATCGAAGGTTGCCTTGCCGTCCCCACCCGCAAGCCGCCCACCAAAGCCGAAGCCGGTGAGCAGTGCGCCAAAGTCGTCGCTGTCGACAACGATCCCCATGTGCGTGCGCGCCCCGCTGCCGCGCCCCAGCCATTCGCCGGTGATGTCGATGCGCTGTTTCGGCGCGCGCAGTTGCAGCTGTTCGATGCGCATGCCGGCAGCGGAGGGTCGTGTGCGCAGCGCTGCACTCCCGAACGCAGCGTTCCCGAAACGCAAATCGGCGACGTCGATGGTCAAGGGTGGCACCTTGGCCGGGTCCATGTCGGCGGAAACGGGGGCGGCGCTTGCCGCCGGGCGAACGGCCTGGCCCGTTGTGGCAGGTGTCGCGGAACGCCAATGCAGGCGCTGCAGACGTCCGGCAATGGGCGCGCCATCGGCGCGCGGCACGAGCAGGGCGCCGGCGAGCGCGTCGCCCTGCAACTGGATCGCGGTACCGTTGTTCGCAGCAGCGACCTGCAGCCTGGTGTTCCGGAACGCGCCGCCCAGCAGCAGCAGGCGGTCCGCGGTGACGTCGATCCGCCGCACTTCGAGGGCATCGCCCCGGCCGCCTCCGCTTTTTGCGAGGCCGATCCATTCGATGGCGTCGAGCGTGGCCGCGCGCCCGCTGGCAATGAGCCCCGACGCAGGTGCGGGTTCATTGACGCTGCCTGCACCCAGTACGGCGCGGATGCCGGTCGGTCCCTTGCCGCGGGCACGCAGCGCCAGCAGGTTGCCGAGCGCGACCTTGATTTCGCCGCTGCCCAGGGGCAGGGGAATATCCACGGTCGTGGGCAGGGATGAACCTGCCGCCTTGTTCAGCGGCGCGGGCAAGGTAAGTGCGGTGCCGACCAGATTGGAGCGCAGTTGCACCCCGCTCGGCGCCTGCGAGCGCGCCGCACCCTCGCGCGGGACAGCGAGTGCGATGGTCCATGTCGAACGCCCGTCCATGTGCGGCTTGAGCCATTCCAGCTGACTTGCGCGGTCGAGCAGCGCATCGGCGGCGATGGTGGCGTCAAGTTCCGCCTCGAAGGCCTGGCGTCTGTCGCGCGCGTAACCGCCGGCGCGCAGGCTCAGGCGGCCTGGCTGCTGTTCGTGGCGCACCGCCAGTTTCTCCGCGCCGAATCCGCTGCGATCGAAATCGACCGCGCCGCGGACATCCTCGAAGACCAGCTTGAGGTCGCGATCGACCAAAGTAGCGCCCAAAATGTCGACCGTTCCGTGCAGCGCCTGTTCCGGCGCTCCGCGATACAGCGGTTGCACCAGGCTCATGCCGACGTTCGCTGGCCCGCGCAAGTCGATGCGCGCCAGCGTCGCCGCGTTTCCCTTCTGCAGCGGACTCTGTTTGAGCAGCGCGAGCATCTTCGATGCATCGCCGCCGCCCTGTACGTCAACATGGAGATCAGCGCGCGAAAAATCGGGAATTTCCGCGTGTACCTGGCGGATGCCGACGCCGGCCACCGAGCCTTTTCCGTCGAGGGTCATGCCGTTCCCGGCGAAGGCCAAATCGGCTTCGGCAACTTCGAATGCCGGCCAATCGGGATGGAACTTGATCGTGCTGCGACGGAGCGTACCGGTGGCAACGAAGCTGCCTTTGCCGGCGCGGAAGGGCCAGTCGTCGAGATCGCCTGCAATCAGGACGCGCCCGTCATGCACGGCGCCGCTCACCAGTGCCGCATCCAGCCAACGGATCAGATCCGCCTGCATGACGTGCCGCACCCACAACGACTTGGCCGAAGAGAACGACAGCTCGTCGACGGCCACCGCCAGGTCGATGCGCGGCCGCGTACCGTCGCCGAACAGCAGGCCGCCACGCAGGTCGAAACCAATGTTTCCACCATCCAGCCGCAACGACTCCGTGCCGATGCGCCATCCGGCATCCTCGCGCCAGCCGGCGATCGTGCCCGTCGCAGCGATGTCGTGCGGACCGTTGCCGAACGCGCGTGGCCAAACCACGCGCAGGCGGGACGCCGGATCCAGTCGCAAGGAAAACGCGTCGCCGTCGCCCAGGACGGCGCCCGCGACGCCGCTGATGGCGGGCGCGTCGCCGACCGCCGCGAAGGCAACGTCGCGCAGCTCGCCATCGACGCGCATGCGCCCGCCCCGCACGCCTGCGACGGTGACGCGCTGCAGGTGTGCAGACGGCCTGGCTTGCGAGAGCCAGCGGCGCAGCGAAGGATCGAGCCGATCGCTCAACGCAGCCACGGCAAGCAACGGACCCGCGTCGATATCGTCCGCATGCAGTGCGTATCGGCGGCCGCCCGCGATCAGCAAGCCATCCATGTCCTGCGTGGCGTTGCCGCTGGTGATGCGCAGTCGCGGCGCGTCCAAACGCCAGCCGCCATCGATCATCCGCCAGCGCGCGCGCGCCGCGAACTTGTCGAATCGCACGTCTGGACGACCCGCATCCGTGGCCGCGTCGATCGTCTGCAACACGAGGTCATCGAGATCGGTGTCCACGGTGATGCTGGCGATCCGGTGCGCACGCAGTTGGCCCCATGCCTGGGCGCGGCCGCGACCACCGTGCACTGCGACGCCGGCAAACCGCAGCAGCGGCGACCATGCTTGCAGATCGACCTGCCGCGATCCGGCGTGGATGCGCCCGTCACCGCGCCTGCGGTTGAAATCCAGCACTGCATGCATCGGCGGCGTACCGCGCGCGATGATGCCGCGCACGCCCGCGCGCACCCGGTCGCCATCAACCTGCATGCGCAGGTCGATGTCGGGGAGCCGCACATCGATGCCCAGCGACGGCGCGACGATCGCAAGCTTGCCGTTGATCACCTGCAGCTCGCCCAATCCTTCCAGCGTCTTCAACGGGTCTCCGCCCATGCCTTGCCCTGGCAGCCCCCGCACATTCCAGCGCCCGTCCACGTTGCGCTCGAGCGTGAGCGAAAGACCGCGTAAACGCAGCTCGGTGAACGAACGTCCCGGCAACAGGCCGGCGTATTGCGCGACCAGGATTTCAGCAGCGCCGATCGGCACAGCATCGTTGCCCGCCCCAATGCGCAAGCCATCGAGACGCAGCAACGGGCCGCGGCGGGTCCAGTCGGTCTCGACACGGTCGAACGCCACAGGCCGTCCGGCCCGTTCGCTCAGCCATGCGGCGATCTTTTCCGGATGACGTTCGGCCATCGGCAGCAACTGGCTGGCCATGGCGGCGATCAGGGCCATGACGATCAACCCCACCGCAAGCGTGTACCACAGGCTTCGGCGAATCAGGCGGACGCTTCGACGCAGGGGCGTGGGCATCAGGGCGGCACGATCGCGGCCGAGGCCGGGGAAACGGCACGCCCCATGCGACCCCGGACTGCCAAGCGCCCGGTCCCGTTTCCCTCAGAGCAGCACGACATCGAACTGCTCCTGCAGATACTGCTCGTCCGGCTGGAACCGGATCGACTTGCCAAGGAATTCCTCCAGCTCCGCAACCGCGGAGGATTCTTCGTCGGTGATGCGCGCGACCACTTTTGGCGACGCGATCACCAGCAGCCGTGCCGCCTCGAACTGCCGCACCGCGCGCGTGATCTCGCGGAAGATTTCGTAGGTGACGGTTTCGATGGTCTTGAGCGTGCCGCGCCCGCCGCATTCGTGGCACCGCTCGGACAACTGCCGTTCCAGGCTTTCGACGGTGCGCTTGCGCGTCATCTCCACCAGTCCCAGCGGCGAGAAGTCGTAGACGGTGGTCCGGGCGTGGTCCTTGACCAGCGATTTTTCCAGCGTGCGCAACACCTGCCGGCGATGTTCGGCATCGGTCATGTCGATGAAATCGATGATGATGATCCCGCCCAGGTTGCGCAGGCGGAGTTGCCGCGCGACCGATTGCGCCGCTTCGAGATTGGTGCGGTACACGGTTTCCTCGAGGTTGCGCTGGCCGACGAATGATCCCGTGTTGACATCGACCGTGGTCATCGCTTCCGTCTGGTCGATCACGAGATAGCCGCCAGACTTCAATGGCACGTTCTTCTTG
>JBDSEX010000369.1:0-5035 GCA_039919835.1 Luteimonas sp. | reverse complement strand
CAGCAGATAACTCTGGTCGGGCGCGATGAAATGATTCGAATCGTCGTCGTCCGTGCTGATCGGTGCGGGCAGCTTCTCGCGCATTCCATAGCCGTCGACGCTGCGGCGCGCCCTATACAGGTCGCGCTTGCCCGCCGGGGCGGTAGTGCCGGCGAAGTACAGCGTGCCGTCCGTGGCGATGGAGCTGTTCGTCTCCGAGCCGGCGCTGTTGACCTTGTCGCCCAGATGCCGAGGCGCGCTCCAGCGGCCATCGACCAGTCGGTCGACCGCCCACAAATCAAAATCCTTGCGAGTTTCGCCGCCGGATTCGCGCGGACGGTTGGAGGCGAAGACCAGCATGCGGCCATCCGGACTCAATGCCGGATCGATGTCGCGATAGCGCCCGGAGAACGACGCCACGCGTGGCGTGCCCCAGCTGCCGCGCGCGCGCGTGGATTCGACAATCGTCTGTAGCTTGTACCCGCGATCCGATTTGTTGAAATAAACAGTATTACCCTCAGCGGTCATGGTGAACCCCCATTCGTCATCGCCGGTTGAGATCACGCCGGGTGCCAGCAACGCTGGAGCGGATTGCGCGGCGACGTCCGTTGCGTTGCCGAAAAGGAGGATCAGGGCGAGAGCGATGCGCGGGCACATACGAGTACTCCGGATGGGAAACAGGGAGGCGATGCCCTACGACTACGAAGTTCGCGTGAAGTTCCGCAGCAAATGCGCGTGACAAGAACAAGCGGATCCAAAGACGCCAGACCGTGGCAGGTGCGCGCATTTGACTCATCAGCGCCGAACTGAAGCGCTTCCGGGCGCCCTTCCCAAGGACAGTAGTCGCGCATTCCGTTACGAATGCAACGCGTCAGCCCTTGACGTCCGGATGCAACGAATACGTCCCATACGTCGACGCCTCCGCCAGCACATGGCCGTGCATCGCGTGGAACACATCGACGGCGGTGAAACGATCAGGCAGTTCGAGTCTGGCGACACCCAAGGCGAAGATGCGGAAGAAATAGCGGTGCAGGCGCAGGTCGTTGGCCGGAGGATATGGCCCGTCGTAACCGTAGTAATCACCCCGCATGCCGGCATCGCCCGCGAACCATCCGGTATAGCCGTTCAAGCCTTGCCGCGCGCCCTCGGGCCCGGGCGGCAACGCCTTGCCTTGCCTGGTGATTCCGTCGCTGCAACTGCCGGCCGCGATCTCGCGCAGGTCTCCGGCCATGTCAGCCATCACCCAGTGCACGAAATCGGTCCGCGGTTGATCGACGGGAATCTCCACGCCCTCCTTGCCGGCCATCGAGGCATCGGTCGGTGCATCGGTATCCATGCACAACAGCACGAAGGAGGCCGCGGCGGCGGGCACGTCGCTCCATGCCAGCTTAGGATTGCGGTTGCCGCCGAAGCCGCCGGCCGCGCCCATGGCGAACCCGGCGGGAATGCGCTCGCCGTGCGCGAAGCTTTCACTGCTGATCTTCATGGTGTGCTCTTCATGGCGTGACCCTCATCGTTTGACCTTGGTCGAGTGATCGTCATCGTGTCCATCGGTGTGCCCTCGTCGGCATGGCGATTGTTACTCCTGGCGGATGGCGTTACCTGACGCGGGTTCGAACACGAGCGACTCGTTCCCGCCGTGGTCGTACAACGTCAATACGCCATCGACTCGTTTGTACGATGCCGCCTGTTCAAGCAGCGTCATGTAGGCGCGTTCCGCGCGCATCCGCGATTCGGATCCGGCCATCTCGGTCATGTGCAACGAAGCAACCGAAAAGGTTTCCGCGGCGGCCGTGTACGCGCCGCCATACGTATTGACGCCCCCGTGGCCCGTGATCTTGCCATCGGAAAAGGCAGCGGTGATGCCGGTGCCCCCGGCACGCTGCGAGCTGATGCTCCAGCCCGCGAGTGTCCATCGGGTGCCGTCGAGCGCGGTGGTCCCTTGGTGCGCGCACCCGGCCAGCGCCACCGCCAGGACCAGGCACCACACGCTGCTGGCACGCAACTGCACACGCATCATCGTCTGCTCCCCCGCCACCAACCGAGGACGACCTTGCATGGTTCAAATTCCGCCGCTGTCATTGGCCCGATCCTGCACGGGTATACGTAATCGCCGCGTCAGCATGCGCGTTGGCAAGCGACCGAGCGTTGCTCCCATTCTCCACGTAGGTCTCGCTGCGTAGAAAGACATCGCGGCTTTTCAGTTCGATCCAGAAGGCATGCTGGTGCGATTTCCCCTTGACCTGCAGGTTGCCACCGTCTCGAAACGCGAACGCCAGCCGCTCCGGTGATTCCGGCGTGCTGCTCAGCTGCAGCCGCGGCTGATTGCCTTGCGGGCAATAATGCGTGGCGACAAGCGCGTCGCCGTCCAGGTGGTACAGCGTCAGCGATTCGCGTGCCGCACCGAGCGTCCAGGTTTCGACCAGGACCGTGCCGCCCGCAGTCAAGCGGTAGGTCACGCTGTGCGGCCGGCCATCCTCGAAGGTGCCCTCCCACGTGCCCACCAGCGAACTCAATCTCGCGAATGCAGTGGCCGACGTATTCGCCGGTTCCGCTGCCACAGCCCAGGCAGGCCACAGCAGGAACAGCGACAGCGACAACGCGTGTGCACGAGCTCGCATGCCACGACTCCATGGCGTTCGATCAGGACGGATCATTCGGAGGTGTCCGTTGCACGCGCACATTCCTGTGGACACGGTAGTCGGCGCCGAGGGCGCGCCGTACCGTCAGCGCACGATCCCGCAGTTGCCGCGCAACCAGCGCACGCAACGCCGGCTTGCCGGGGCCCGACCACAGCATCGGCGCCGGCAGCACCAGACGCGCGTCGTCGGCATGCAGGACCAGGGTACCGTAGCCGCTGGCGTCTACCCTGCGCACGCGCTCCCAAGCGAGTTCATATCGGGCCAGCAGGCCGTGCACCGAAATCGCCTCGTCATCTGCCGCGACATGCCCCGACCCCACCATCAGATGAAACCCGAGCGCGACGAAGACCAGGAACAGCACCGACACCAGGCTGTCGTGCGCACGCCACGACAGCAGCGATGCGAGCAGGAACAAAAGCATCGCCGTGGCTCCGATGATGCGGGGGTAGCGCAGATCGACGGTGATGCGAGGCGTGGATGACATGGCGTTGTTCTGGCTGGACGGGCGGCGGGCTGTCTTGATGGCTCGGGAGTGATTAGAGCTTCGCAATGCGCCAGGCTGGTGCCATGCAGGTGACGGAGGACATCCTTGCGACGGATGTAGGGGCGGATTGCGCCAAGCCGTGGCGCTTCAAACACGCCTGTGCGTTACGAGATCGGCGGCTCAGTTACTCCCGGATTTCGGTGGTCTGGACATTGACCACTTGCCACGCGCCCGATTCGTTTACATAGGTATCCGTGTACCGGTAATGCGTCTTGAAAGGCTTGCCATCGTAGGTGCCATGCAAGTGTGTAGTGCCTGTGACAAGCGCCAGGTTGCCGTAGAAACGGATCTCGACATCTTCAGGCTCGTAGGGCTGGATGACGAGTTTGTCGGACGTGATTCCAGTCAGGAACTCAGCCTTGTTCGACAAATTCCCTTGACTGTCAATCTGGCGAAAGGATTCCGCCATGTTTTGAGCGATCGCCATCACGTCCTTGCGGACGATGGCGCGATCCCAGGCATCGGCCTGTTGCCGGAGGCGCACCGCGGCGTCTTGAGCCGGCATGGAGGTCGTCGTGCACCCGCCGAGGGACGCAGTAAACACGAATGCGACAGCGAGGAATTTTCCCGGAGCGTGCATGTTCATTCCTGCCTCGAAGCCGTTCCGCGCCTATTGTCCAGCCCAGAAATCCGGCAACCCGCCGGTGATCCACCACTGCTTCGCTTCCACGTCATACCGCCATTGTTCGGTGTAGCGGATGCTGCGCTCCGCCATGGTGTTCCTGTTGATCACGCCGATCTGGATCTCGCGCATCGCGGTGCCTTCGCCAACGCGTTCGGCGAGGTCGCGGTAGCCGGAGACCTGGATCTGCTTGTAGCGTTCGAACTGCAGTTCAGTGATGGGATGGGCCTCGCGATAGGTCGGGTCGACCAGTTGCCAGGCACCTTCGAAGTCGCCCCAGCGGACGGCGGCGGAGTAGGCGTACTGGGTTTCCTGCAGCACCGTCATCTTGCGGCCACCGCTGCTGCAACCAGCCAGCAGTGCCAGCAGCAACAGCGTTGCGATCGTCAACAGCGCCTTGAATTTCAGCATTCGCATCGCACGCTCTCCGCCGTGGCATCAGCCGGCATCGTAGCGCTTTGCGATGGCGACGTATCGGGCCCGGCAGGTGGCAGCCTTGCCGCGTTCGGGCAGCAGCACGCACGCGGCGAGATGCGTGGATGCGCGGCCGGCGTCGCGCAACTGCGCGAGGAAGGCATCCCACGACGCGTCTTCCGCAAGGCGTGCCTCGGCCTCGAGGTCGGCGAACAACGGCGCGCGAAAGGCGAGTTCGCTGTCGGCGACGTACACGTCCGCGTCGAGGCCAACTTCCTGAAGCCGCAACGACACCAGGCCCCAGGCCGCCAGGGTCATCAGCGAACCCAGGCTGCCGCCGAACGCGCACCCCTTGTCGTTGATGTGGCAGCCCAGCGGCGCATGCAGGCGCAGGCAGTCGCCATCGTAATTGGCGATGCGCATCCGCATGGCGGCAACCGGCGGCATTGCCTGGTAGTGGGCATTGAGCTGCATGAGCGCGTGGTCGCGATCCATGGAAGGTCGTTCCTTATGTTTAACGGATTGCGTCTGTCGGGCGGCCAAAGGACGTGCAACAAAGGCAGGCCACTCAACGCCGGACAGCCTGTGCCAAGCTTGCGCGATGACGCATGCATCGATCCCCGCGCAGCCGCTGGCCGGATGGTACGTGATCTCGTTGCGGCCCAGCGGTCAGCATGCGGCCCTGCGACGCGCGGCGGCGGTTCAGGGCGCGGGTTTGATCGCGTTGTCGCCATGGCGCATCGTGACAGCCGACGATGCAATGACCGTGGCGGCGCTGGAGACCGCGTCGGCCACGGGCATCGTCATAGCGACCAGTCCATCGGCGGTGCGTGC
>JBDSEX010000367.1:0-4238 GCA_039919835.1 Luteimonas sp. | reverse complement strand
CAATGAGTCCACCGGTGGACAATCGCTGTGGCTTGCGCGTTACGACGCGACGCTGTCCCGGCAACTCGAACGCATCCAGGTCGCAAAACTGCAAGGCCGCGGCCGCGGCACCGGCTTTCCGCAGCTGGCCTTGCGCGACGGCGGCGCGTGGCTGGTGTGGACCGATGTCGTCAACAAGCAACCACATCTGCGCGGCGCGCGCGTGCATCAATAAGGCTGACTCGCTTAGGCTGGGTTGGCTGCATCAAAGTGGCATCACGCACGGACCCCTGCGCAAGGCCGCAGCGCAACAAGGCCGAAAGACGCCACGAAGCCAACCGCGCCCGTGGTGCCGACCAGAAACATCATCTGCAGACGCGGATAACCTGCGCTTTCCAACTGTTCGCGCAAGCGATGGATCGCTTCCTAGCGCGATCAAGGATGTTGAAGTGTCCGTGGCATCACTTTTCCTTCCGCCAATTGATCGACGCGCGGTTCTCGATGCTGCTCGATTCGATCTGGATGTCGAAGCCCTTGCGCAGCAGGTACTTCAACGTCAGCACCTGGCCGGTGCCGAGCAGCGAGACGCCGTAGCCGACGTACAGCCGAGGCGAGAGGAACTTGCCGATGCCGAACACGCTGCCGCCGAGCGCGCGGGATTCCATGACGCCGGCGTCGTCGAGGCCGATGCGTGCGCCCAGTTGCGAGGCGAGCAGGTTACCGCCGGCGGACAATGCGGCGGAAGCGGCGTTGAGCTGCCGGCTTTCCGAGGCCGATGCACTGGACAGTGGACGGCCGAGCGCGAGGTACGCGAGAGCTTCGGATTCGTCCGTCGCCGGATCGGTCCAGACCGTCGCGCGCGGCGCCGATGCGCGGCCATCGACGTCGATGCCGGCAGTGACGTCGCCGATCTCGCGCTCGGCGCGGATGTCGAGGACGGGATCGGCGATGGCGTTGTTGGACCAGTTCAGCCGCCCGCGGGTGATGGTGAGTTTTTGTCCATAGGCGGTGTAGCGGCCGGTGACGTCGAGTGCACCGGTCGCGGACATCTCGCGGCCGGGCCGCGTGCGCACGCGAAGACTGCCTCCGAGCTCGCCGTCGAGGCCGAACCCGTGGAGCCGCACGTCGTCTCCGAGCGCAAGCGTGAGGTCGAGCACGATCGGCGTGGCCAGCTTGCGCTCGGGGTCGACCGGATCCACCACGACGACATCCGGCGAGGCCGACACCCCTTCGTCAAGCCGCTCCAGGTCCATCCGCGCCGAAGGCACGCCGACGGTGCCGGTGACGGAAAGCGGTTCGCTGGCGCTGTAGCGCACGACCACGTCGGGATCGATCAACGCGCGCACGTCGCGCGTGTCGGATGCGAGCACGTTCTTGCCGCGCACGTTCAGGACCAGCGGCGTCGACTCGCCGCGCCAGCCGAGCATGCCATCCAGGGTGAGCGTGCCTTCGCCCGATCGCAGCGAACCGGTGATGCGCGCGCTGCCATCGGCCTGCGCGTCCATGCGGACGTTGCCGTCGGTCAGGGTGATCGCAAGCGCAGGCAGCTCGGTGCGGAACCTGCTCAATTGCGCCTGCCCGCCGAGCGCCGGTTGCGCGCGCGTGCCGCCGAGCGTGATGCGGCCGTTGAGCTGGCCCTGGGGATCGACGATGTCAGGCGACAGCAGTTCCATCCACGTGAGCTCGTCGGTGTCGAGTGCGATGTCGCCCGACAGGGGCGCGTACGCATCCCAGCCGGTGGCGATGCGCGCATCGATGCGGCCATGGCCATTCAGGCCAGCGCCGAGCCGGGCTTCGATGCGTTGCGGCGTGAATGTCGCATCGAGCAGCAGGGTGTCGTAGGTGATGAGGTCGCGGCGCGCGCGTGCGCTCAGGCGCAGCCCGCCCGCTGCGGAGCGTACCTGTGCGTTCCCGATCCATGCGTTGCCGGCTGGGCGCACCTGCGCATCCAGCGCGATGCTGCCGTTGAGCAACCAGGCGCGCCGCGAATCCTCCAGCTCGGGCAGATACGGCGTCAGCAAGGTGAGTGGAAGTTGCTCGCCGTGCAGCGTGAGGCCACGACGCGGCCAGTCGGCGCTCGCGCACAGCGAGCCGCCGCCGGAGGATGCGAAACAACTCTGCGACAAGCTCCAGTTGCCGCCGGTCTGCGCGTAAAGCGCGTGCGTTTGCAGCCGCCATGGAGGCCCCTTGAGTGGTGCCAGTTGCAGTGCGTCCAGCGTGCCTTGCCAGTTGGCGCCGCGCTTCGCTGCCGATCCTGCGAAATCCAACGTGCCGAACTCACTGCGCGCGTCGCCCTCGATGCGCAGGTTTTCCACCGCGCCATTGGCGTTCACATGCAGGCTGTCGAAGGCAATGCCGGCGTCCAGCCCTTGCGCGGTGAGCGACAACGCACCACTCCCGTTGCGCCATGGCAGCTTGCCGCGCGCGGTGAGCGACTCCGCGGCGTAGCCGTGCCAGCGCAGGCCGTTGCCGTTCATGTCGACATCGACGTTCGGGGCACTGCGCGTGCCCGTCAGCTGCAACGTGCCGCGCAGAGTCCCCGCCCCGTCGGGCAGCAGGTCGTTCAACTGCAGTGGCGCGAAGCGCGCGTCGATGTCGAGCGTGTCGCCGACGCGGCCTTTCGCATCGACGCGACTGCCGCCGAGCATCAACGCGAGTTCGCCTTCGCCATTGCTTCCCTGCAACGCGAATTTGCCACGGCCGTCGAGCGCTCGTCCGCGCAGCCGGCCGCGCAGCTGCGGCACGTCGATGGTGGCGTCGAAGGCGCCATCCCTGCGCTGCGAACCCTTGCTGGCGATGCGGCCGTTGATGGCGCCGTCCCAACCCGGCGCGAAATAGCCGGGATCGAAGCCGGCCAGCGTGGTGTCGAGGTCCCAGTTGAGGTGCGGCGTCCAGCCGAGGTTGCCGGTCGCATCGAGCGTACCGGTCGGCATCTGCGCGCGCAGCGTCTTGATCGCGAACCGGTCGGCATCGCCGCGTCCATCGAAGCGCACGGCTGCGGTTTGTCCGTCACGCGTCAGCCGTGCGGTGCCGATTGCCGCCCATGCCTGTACGGTGCCGGCGATGCCGATGTCGCTGCTGGCGACGATAGCTGGGACCGCATCGCCGGCAGCGTCCGTGCCGCCGAAGCGCAGGCCGCGCGCATTGGCGGCGAACGAAAGCCGTTGCCTGTTCCGATCGCGGAAATCAGCCGTGCCGCGCAACGTCGTGCGGCCTTCGAATGCATCGACGATCAGCGGCTGCACGCGCAGGACCTGGTCTTCGAGTTGCACGTTCGATGGCCGGATCGTCGCAGCCAGATCACCTTGCGCCACGCGCCCTCGCAGGCGTGCGCGCCCGCCGACGCCGGTGGCCCGCAGGTCGAGCGCAATCGGTTCGCCCGCATCCGCGCCGGTCAGCAGCGTGGGATCGAAGGCGTCGCTGTTTGCGCGCAGCGTCCAGCGCGGCGTCTCTGAATCCGGGGACGGCGCACGCAAGGTCAACGTCGCGCGCAACGGCGCAGGTGCATTGCCCGCTAGAGCGACATCCATCGCCTGCAGGTTGCCGCGAGCCACCAGGCCGATCGACGCCGGCGTGCGTCCCGTGCGCGCGGGAAACACCGCGCCCGCGGTGAAGTCGGTGGCGTAGTCGTCCTTCGGCGCGTAATCCCCATGCAGCGCGAAGCGGCCGCGATCGCTGTCGATCGCCACGCGTTCGACATGCAGCTCGCCGGCCGATGCATCGAGCCCGCCGCGCAGGCTGCGGATGTCGATCAACGGTTGCCCGGCCTGCGTGACCTTCAATCCGTCGATGCGGATTGCGTCGGCCTGCAACGACAGCGGCGGTTCGACCTTCGGCAGCACGTCGGGCCAGCGCGGCAATTCGAAGGGCTCGGCGCTATCGGCGAGATCGAGCGTGGCGCGCTCGATGCGCAACGCGTCCAGTCGCAGGCGTCGCCCGAGCAATGGACGGATCGCAGGGTCGAGCACGGCCAGGCGTGCGGTGAACACCAGCGTACCCGGGTGCTCGCACGCGCCGAACGCGACGGGTTGGTCATCCTGGTCCGGGCAGGTGCGTTGCACGAAGCGCACGTCGTGCAAGGTCAGCGGCCCCGCGGCCGGACCTTCAGCATTGCGCCACGTCAACGTCGTGCCATCCGGCAGGCGCGCGACGATCTGCCGCAACAGGACGTCGCGACCCCCGATGGTGGTGAGCAGCCAGTACGCGAGCAGCAGGATCAGTACCGTCAGCGCGGCGATGCCGGACAGCGAACGCAATGC
>JBDSEX010000365.1:0-9461 GCA_039919835.1 Luteimonas sp. | reverse complement strand
CAGTTCGGCATTGCCAAAATCGCCCTGCAACACCGACACTTCCGCGCGTTCCTGCAACACCGCGGGATCATCCGGCGTGATCGCGAGCGCCTGATCGAGTGCCTTCGCCGCATCGGCATACTGCTTGCCGGATTCCAACCGGGTCGCGGACTGACGCAGGTCCTCCACCATGGGATCGCGCAGGGGTTGCACCGCAAACTCCCTGGCGTCGCTGCCGGCGGAAGCACGCACGGCGGCGACGCGTTGCTCCGGGGTGATCGAAGAAGCCGGTTTCGAAGTCGGCACTGGCATGGGGGTCGCGCACGCCGCGAGGCATGCCGGCAGCGTGCACACGATCAAGCGGAACAGGAATCCCATCGTCATTCTTCTTCGGGCAACGGCGGCGGTGGCGGCTCTTGCGACGGCTGCGGTGGCGGCACCTGCGTGGCCGGGTCGCGCGGCGGTTGGTTGTTGTTGCCCCAGCCGAACCACTCACGCCAGCCGCCTGGCTCCTGCTGCTGGTTCTGGTAATACGGATCCGGATCTGCGTAGACGCACGGCTGGTGCGGCGGCGCAAAACCGGCCACGAAAGCGAAACGTCGCGCGCCCGGACAACCCGCGTCCGTGCTGTTGGACTGCGCGACCCAGTGCCACTCGATGCCCTTGTCGCCGACGTTCAGCGGCGCACTCGGCAGCCGCGAGAAAATGCCCGACCACACACGCATCGCGCCGGTGGCGCCGTACAAGCCCGTGTTCTTGTTCTGGTCGTTGCCCACCCAGACGACCGCGAGATGATCGCCCGTCCAGCCGGCAAACCAGCTGTCTCGACTGTCGTTGCTGGTTCCGGTCTTGCCTGCGGCCTGCAGCTTCCCGAGGCCTTGCGAAACCAGTGAGCGCCCGGTACCGGACGTGACCGCATGCTGCAGCGCCACCGTGACCAGGCGCGCCGCCACGGCATCACCGTCCTGCGCAGGCGCAGGGACCTTGTCGTAGCGGTTGAGCGCGCGTCCATTGGGGTCGAGCACGCCGCGCACCGCATGCAGCGGCTGGATTTCGCCGCCACTGGCGAGAAACTGGTACAGCTGCGCCATCGCATACGGACTCTGGTCGACCGAACCCAGGATCAACGATGGATTTGCGCTGGCCGCGATCCCGGCCAGCGTGCGGATCAGGTCCGCGAGACGCTCCGGGCCAACCTCCATGCCGACGCGCACCGTGGCCTGGTTGTAGGACTGCGCCAGCGCGTCGACCATGCGCACCGTGCCGTGGCTGCGTCCGTCGGAATTGCCCGGGCTCCAGCGCCGGTTCCGGTCGAGCTTGATGGTGACCGGCGCATCGTTGACCCAGCTGGCTAGCGAGAACTTCCCGGGCTGCGCGAGGGCAAGCAGGTACACGAACGGCTTGAGCAGCGAGCCGACCGGACGCTGCGCTTCGACCGCGCGATTGAACCCCGGATTGGCCACATCCTTGCTGCCGACCACGGCAATGACTTCGCCGTTGTCCACGTCGGTCATCACCAGCCCCGCCTGGAGTGCCGGACCGCGCTTGCGGTACAGGGATTTCAGTGTCTTGGTGACGGCGCCTTCCGCATATGCCTGCGCCGCCGGGGACATGCCGGTCATGACGCTCAGGCCCGCGCCCTGCAGCGCATCGGCGGGATAGTCGCGCGCCAGTTGCCGGCGGACCAGGTCGACATACGCGGGAAAACGATTCGGCGCGGCGCCTCCCGCGGTTTTGGTCACGCCCAGCGGCGCCTTGAGCGCGCGTTCGAGTTCGGCGTCGTTGATCAACTTCGTCTCGTGCATCTGACCCAGCACGAAATCGCGCCGCGCCCGGGCGCGTTCCGGATTGCGGCGCGGATCGTAATGCGAGGGACCGCGCACGATGCCGATCAACAATGCGATCTGCTCCGTGCTGAGGTCGCGCAGGTCGCGTCCGAACCAGAATTCCGATGCGGCCGCGACGCCGTGGATGGCTTGCGCGCCGCGCTGGCCGAGGTAGACCTGGTTGAAATACGCCTCGAGGATCGTGCGCTTGTCGTAGCGCATCTCGATCAGCATCGCGAACAGGATCTCGTTGAACTTGCGCTTGAAGGTCTGTTCCCTGCCGATGCCGAGCAGGCCACTGCGCGCCAGTTGCTGGGTCAGGGTGCTCGCGCCCTGCTTCGCTTCCCCCGACTTGACGTTGACGAACAGCGCGCGCGCGATGCCGCTGAGGTCGATACCGTGATGACGCGCGAAATCACGATCCTCGACCGCCTGCAATCCGGTGACCAGCTGGTCCGGCACCTCATCGAGGCTCACCAGCCGGCGTTCCTCTTGTTTCTGGCCGTACAGCGTCGCGATGCGGGCGGCATCGAGTTTGGCCGCGCGCATCGGCTGCTTGCGCGCCGCATCTCGCACCGCCACGACGCGCCCGCCAGACAGCGCCACTTCGATCCGGCGCGGGCCGACGGGTCCGTCGATGTCGTTGAAACCACGGCTCGCGACGAGGAACCGGCCGCCATTGCGTACGTAGCTGCCCGGACGCACGCCGGCGCCGTCGTCGCGATATGCGGCCGCGTCCAGTTCGGTCTTGAGCGTCTGCACATCCATCGCCATGCCCGCCTGCAGCAGCAGCGGGCGCGCATAGACCCGGGTTGGCAACTGCCACTGCAGCTGTCCGAAACGCTGCCCGACCTCGTGGTTTAGGTAAAGCATGTAGGGGATCAGGAAACCCAGTCCCAGGCCGGCGATGGCCAGTCCCCAGGCCAGCAGGCGGCGACGCCAGTCGGGCGCGTCGATGCCGTCATCGTCGTATTGATCGTCTTCGTCGTAATCGATGCGGGCCATGGGGAAGGGTCTGGAAAAGGGCAGGTTTCGGATGGAGGCAGCGTGTGTTCGCGCCTTGGGATTCGTGCAGACAACCTCGCCGTACCGGACCGTGAGCCTGGGTGGGCGGGCTCATGTAGATGCGACAATGTGCGCAATGCGGAGTCTAGCGTAGGCGTCTTCGGCCCTCGCCCCGCCGCAGGTCCGATCAGTCAGCCGGAGTTCCGCAAGCATGTCGTTTTCGATGGCCGATGCGCGGTTTTTGTTCGATCGCTGCATGGGCCTGATCCGACGCGGCCTGCTGAGCCTGCGCACGCGCGGATGGCGCGCCAGTTGGGAACGGATGCGTGCGCAGGCACGGCGCAGCACACCGGAGCAGCGCTCTGCTTTGTATTTCCCTGCCGAGCCTGCACCGGCCGACCACGCATCATTGAATGCCGCGATTGCCCCGTTTTCCGTGCCATGCAGCGACGCGCCCGACGCGAGCATCGTCATTCCGGTGTTCAACCAGTTCGCGCATACCTTGCGCTGCCTGCGCGCGTTGGCAGAGCACCCTCCGGCAGCGCGCTGCGAGATCATCGTGGTCGACGACGGATCGAGCGATGCAACCGCGGAATCCCTGCCGCGGATTTCAGGCGTGCGCTACCACCGGCGCGGCGAGAACGGCGGTTTCATCGCCGCCTGCAACGATGGCGCGGCGCTGGCGCGCGGCAACGTCATCGTCTTCCTCAACAACGACACCGTGCCGCAACCGGGGTGGCTGGACGCCTTGCTGCGTACCTTCGACGAGCATCCGCGCGCGGGGCTGGCCGGCGCGCAGCTGCTGTACCCGGACGGGCGCCTGCAGGAGGCGGGCGGCGTGGTGTTCGCCGACGGCTCGGGCTGGAATTACGGCAAGTTCGGCTCGCGCGACGATCCGCGCCATGCGTACGTGCGCGATGTCGATTACTGCTCCGGTGCGGCGATTGCGATTCCGAAATCGCTGTTCGCGTCGCTCGGCGGGTTCGACA
The DNA here is from genome assembly GCA_039919835.1 of Luteimonas sp. Classification (GTDB taxonomy): domain Bacteria; phylum Pseudomonadota; class Gammaproteobacteria; order Xanthomonadales; family Xanthomonadaceae; genus JALYOU01. The sequence continues at coordinate 5,662 of JBDSEX010000365.1, read as the reverse complement.
CGCGCTATGCGCCGGCTTATTACGAAGACACTGACCTCGCCTTCGCGGTGCGCGCGGCGGGCTATCGCGTGCTCTACCAGCCCGACGCTCGCGTCGTGCATGTCGAGGGCGCGACATCCGGCAGCGATACCGGTACGGGCGTCAAGGCCTACCAGGTCCGCAACCAGGGAATTTTTGCCGAGAAATGGGCCTCGGCGCTGCAGCTGCAACCCGCGCCGGGACAACTGCCGACCCCTGCCGTCCTGCATGCGAAACAACGCCAGGTTCTCGTCATCGATGCGCTCACGCCGCAGCCCGATCACGATTCCGGATCGCTGCGGCTGGTCAACCTGATGCGCCTGCTGCGCGAGGAAGGCGCGCATGTGGTGTTCCTGCCATCGAACCGTCGCCATGCCGGTGCGTACACCGCAACGCTCCAGCAACTCGGCGTGGAGGTCTGGTATGCGCCCCATGCCGGACGTCCGCCGGCGTGGCTGCGCGAACACGGCCCGCGCTTCGCCACGATCATGGTGTGCCGGCACTACATCGCCACCCAGTTCCTCGCCCTGCTGCGCAAATATGCGCCCCGTTCGAGAATCGTCTTCGATACGGTCGACCTGCATTACCTGCGCGAATTGCGTGGCGCGGAGCTCGCCGGTGATCCGTTCCTGCACCGCAGTGCCATGAAAACGCGGACGCGCGAACTCGATGTGATCGCGAGATCGGATGTCACGCTGGTCGTCAGCGAGCCGGAGCGTGCGGTGCTGTCGCGCGATGCGCCCGCGGCGCGTGTCGACGTGCTGTCGAACCTGCACCAGCTGGCCGGGGAAGGACAGGCGTTCGCGCAACGCGAGGACCTGGTGTTCGTCGGCGGCTTCCGGCATCCGCCGAACGTCGACGCGGTGTGCTGGTTCGTCGAGCAGGTCTTTCCGTTGATTCGCGAACAGCTGCCACACGTGAAGTTCAATTGCATCGGCCACCACGCGCCGCCCGCCGTGCAGGCCCTGGCGGCGCATGCGGGGGTGCTCGTGCATGGACATGTCGCCGACATCGCGCCGTACATGGACGGGGCGCGCGTCGCGCTTGCGCCGCTGCGCTACGGCGCCGGCGTCAAGGGCAAGATCAACATGAGCATGGCGCACGGACAGCCTGTGGTGGCGACGTCGTGCGCGGTGGAAGGCATGCACCTGCGCGATGGGCACGATGTGTTGGTTGCCGATGCCCCCGAAGCGTACGCGGCCGCGGTCGTGCGCCTGTACCTGGACGACGCGCTGTGGCAGCAACTATCGCGCCACGGGCTAGAAAACGTTGCCAGACATTTCTCTCTGGATGCCGCCCGGGATGTGGTCCGGCGGGTATTTTTCCAGACTGATCGCCTGGCAGCAGAAAAGTAGCAGTCGATTCGAAAAGGTCCGCACTACAAAGGCATGTTGCTGTTGCCCGATGCGGTCCTGACGCGTTCGTCGAATTCGATCAATCCCTGCGCCTTCGGATCCAGCGCTTTTGCACTCGACAGTGCCTGCTCCGCGAATGCGATTTCGCCCGCGCCGAGCCGCTCGGCGCCCACCGCGATCCAGCGCTGCGCCAACCGCCGTTTGCCGTCGGCAATGCGATTGTCCGCGGGCGCAAGCTGCTGCCAGGCATCCAGGCACACACCGGCCCGGCGCAGGCGGTTGCTGCGCAGTTCGTCTTCGTAGCAGCGGTGCGCAGCAGGCAGCACGCGGCTCGCGGCGCGCTTCACTGCGGCGTCGGCGGGCGCGAGTGATTGCGCGGCACGTAGCTTGTCGTAGGCGCTGTCCCCGGGCGGGGTCAGCCAGTCGCCACGGGCTTCGGCTTCGGTGGCTTCGACCAGCAGGCGCGCGATGCGTTGCTGCTGGCCGCGTGCCGGCGACCTGGCCGCGGTGCGCGACTGCAGGCGGCGCACGCGCTGCAGGTGCGCATCTGCTGTGTGCACGGAGGCGGCCTGCGGATCGATCTTGCGCGCCTGGCGGAGTGCAGCTTCGGCCGCCACGAACCTGAAATCCGAGGCCATGCGTTCGGCCTTGAGCGTGTAATGCACGACGGTGAGTTCGATGCCGGCCTGCGCATCCGCATCCTCCGGGAACGCTTGCAGCACGGCGCGCCAGTCCTCGAGCGCGACCTGCGGGCGATTGCGTTTTAACGCCTCTGCGGCGCGCCGTTTTTCGTGTTCCGCCCCACGCACGAGTTGCGCCTGCGCCTCGGGCAAGCCGACATGACCAGCGTCGTACTGGCGCACCGCCTGCACCATCGCCGCCGCTTCGGCGAGGTGGTGCTGCTGCAACAGCGTCCCGGCGTGTTGCAGCAAGTCGGCCAATGCATCCTCGCGGCCTTCCAGGGCACGTTCGTGGGCAGGCTCCAGGGCGATGACGCGCTGGTACAGCGGCAATGCGGCGGCATCCCCGCCGTCGAGCCTGCCGGCGCGATGCGCGGCGATGGCCGTGGCGAGCAGTGTGTCGATGTCGGCATGTTCGGCTTCGCGTTTGCGCAGCTCGGTCGCGATGGCGTCGGTCCTGCTCCGCGGCGCGGACAGGTCGCGTGCCAGCTGCAATGCCGCGTGCGCATCCTTGAAGCGATTGCGCGTCACCGCCGCGCGCGCCTGCACCATCGCTGCCTCGGCCACGCGCATGAGGCCGTGCATGGCGTCGTTTCGATCCGGGTCCAGCGCGAGCGCGGCTTCGTACAGTTCACGGGCGCCACTGCCATCGCTCGCCGTCAACCGCCCCTGCGCCAACGCCTGCGCCGCCTGCTGCTGCAGCGCCTGGATGCGATTTTCGGGGTAGAGACGATCGGCGAGCGGTTGCCGGTACACGATCACCAGCAGGACCAGCGCCGCGAGGGCGATTCCCATCCACAGAAGCCAGCGGGTGCGGAAAAGCCCAAGCGATGTGCGCAGTTCGCGCGGCCTGGCCCGTTTGCGAAAGTCGATGCCTTCCAGCCCGCCAACGCCGGGTTCGATCCGCTGCTTGGCATCACGTGGTTCGGTCACCGGGGAAGCATAGGCAATGTCGATGAGTCGGGCGTGAGCGAACAGGCATCACCGCCAAAAAATACTGCAGGGCAGAGCCGCCTGCAGGCGCTTCCGACGCGACCGATTCCGACTCCTGGTGCAGATCAGAGGGGCAAGGCTTACAGGCCATGCGGGCGTTACGCCCCGCCCGGCGAGTTCAAGGTCACCGTCGACTCAACCCGCGCGATGCGCCTCATGCACGCCCGGCACGGCCGCCAGCTTGCCCAGCAGCGCCGACAGCTGGCCGAAATCGCCGACCCGCAATCGCAGCTTGAAGCGTACCCGCCCGCTCTTGCGGTCGACATCGCTGGCGATGCTGCCGATGTGCGCATCCTCCTGCGCGATCAGGTTGGTGAGTTCCTTGAGCAGCCACTTGCGATCGAGCGCGACGACCAGCACATCGACGTCATACCCGCCACCCGCCCTGCCCCATTCCACGGGCAACACGCGTTGCGGCTGAGCGGCGGCGAGGCGCGCGAATGACTTGCAGGTGTCGCGATGCACCGACACGCCGCGGCCTCGCGTGAGATAGCCGGCGATGGCGTCCCCCGGCACCGGCTGGCAGCAACGCGCCAGTTGCATCAGCAGATTGCCGACGCCCTGCACCGTGAAACTGGTCTTGCCGGGTCTTGGGGTCTTGCCACGTTGCGCCGGAATGACCGGAGCTTGTGTCGCCGCCGTGATGCTTCGCTCGTGCTCGTGCAGCGCACGGCCAACCTGGTGCGGGCCCACGTCGCCAAGCGCGACGTGCACATGCAGGTCGTCGATGCTCCCTGCGTTGAACCTCGCCAGCAACGGCGCCAGATCGGCGTTGTGCAGGCCGAGGCGCCTGAGTTCGCGATCCAGCAGTTCGCGGCCGGCCTGCACGTTGCGCGCGCGGTCGAGCCTGTGGAACCAGTTGCGGACCTTTTCGCGCGACCGCGGGCTGGCCAGGAACCCGTTGGACGCGATCAGCCAGTCGCGCCTCGGTTCACCGGCCTTCGCGGTCAGTATTTCCACCCGGTTGCCGCTGCGCAGCTTGTAATCCAGTGGCACGATGCGGCCATCGACCTTGGCGCCGCGGCAGCGGTGACCGACTTCGGTATGCACGTGGTAGGCGAAATCAAGCGGCGTCGCACCCTGCGCGAGGTCAATCACCTCGCCCTTTGGCGTAAGCGCATACACGCGGTCCTCGACCAGCTCGGCATCCAGCGCGCCGGACAGTTCCTGCGCATCGCGTGCACCGCCCGCATTGGTGTCGAGCAGACGCCGCATCCACGCGATCTTGCGATCCTGCGATGCATTGCCACCCGCCCCACCATCCCTGACCCTGCCCTCCCGGCCCGTGCCTTCCTTGTAACGCCAGTGTGCGGCCACGCCGAGTTCGGCCTGCGCATGCATCTCGTGCGTGCGGATCTGAACCTCCAGCGTCTTGCCCTCGGGGCCCGACACCGCGGTGTGCAGCGAGCGGTAATCGTTGCGCTTGGGCCGCGCGATGTAGTCGTCGAACTCGCTCGGGAGCGGAACCCACAACGCATGCACCACGCCGAGTGCCGTGTAACACGCGGGGATGTCGTCGACCAGCACGCGCACCGCGCGCAGGTCGTAGAGCTCGCCGAACGGCACGTCCTTTTTCTGCATCTTCTTCCAGATGCTGTAGATGTGCTTGGGCCGGCCGGCGACATCGGCAGCCACGCCCTGCGCACGCAGCGCGTCATGCAAGGTCGCCCTGACCTGTTCGACATAGCGTTCGCGACCGCCGCGTTTCTCGTCGAGCAGGCGTGCGATGCGCTGGAAGGTCTCGGGTTCCAGGTAACGGAACGCGAGGTCTTCGAGTTCCCATTTCAATTGCCAGATCCCGAGACGGTTCGCCAGCGGCGCGTGGATGTCGCGCGCCAGTTGCGCCAGGCCCCGGCGTTCGGCATCCGAGGCCTTCACGGCGGCGCGCATTCGCGCGAGATGCCGCGCCAGCAGGATCGGCACCACGCGCAGGTCGCGCACGATCGCCAGCAGCAGCCGACGAAGGCCTTCCGCATTGACGGAGCCCGTTCGCTCGCCATGCAGCGCCCAGACCTGTCCGGCCGCCTTCTGGCCTTCGAGCAGGCCCTGCACACCCGGAAATTCGCGTTGCAGGCGCGGCGTCAATTCAGCGTGCAGGGCCGGCAGCGCATGGATGAGCGTGGCCGCGACCACTTCGCCATCAGCGCCGAGTTGCGCGAGCGAGTCGAGGGTGCCGGTCAGCGCCTGCAGGTCGTCGTCGCTGGCGAAGGATGCAGCGCCGGATGCAGCGGCGGCGAGTGCCGCCTGCAGGGCGGCCGGCATCGCGTCGGCGACGCGACGTTGCAGCACGGCGAGCAGGTCGATGGAGGTGATGGACGGCACGCGATGGATTCCGCTGCGATGGCTCCCACATTAGCGGGACGTGGGCAGTGGTGACAGTTTGCGAGGCCAGGGAAGCGTTGGCGTGCGTGGAGCGCCCGCCTGCCAGGTGATCCGGGGTAGACGCCTTCTCCAACGCGCATGAAAAAGCAGAAGCAGACCGGCCTCGGGTTCCGGTCAATCCCCGCCAAGCGCAGCCAGCCGCGCAGCAAGCCGTTTCGGCGATACGCCGCTTCGCGCACCCAGCTCCTGGGCGAACAATGACACGCGCAGCTCTTCGAGATCCCAACGCAATGC
>JBDSEX010000295.1:0-2816 GCA_039919835.1 Luteimonas sp. | reverse complement strand
ACCGTCAGCTGGGCGCGGTACGACGCGGTGCTGCTGCGTTCAACCTGGGACTACACGGAGCGCCTGCAACCGTTCCTCGCCTGGTGCGAACGCATCAGCCGCATGACCCTGCTGCTCAATCCTTGGGCGGTATTGCGTTGGAACACGGACAAGCATTACCTCGCCGATCTTGCGCAGGCAGGCATTCCGATCGTCCCCAGTACCTTCGTCGAATCCAGCCACGAGCCCTTGCCCGCCCTCCAAGCGTTTCTGGCAGCGCATGGCAACAGCGACGAGTTCGTGGTCAAGCCCGCGGTCGGTGCCGGGTCACGCGATACGCAGCGGTATGCGCGGGACCAGGAGTTTTCCGCGGCAAACCACATTGGCCGCCTGCTCGATGCCGGCCGAAGCGTGCTGTTGCAGCCGTACCTGGCGTCGGTGGATCGCGATGGCGAAACGGCATTGATGTACTTCGATGGCAATTTCAGCCATGCGATCCGCAAAGGGCCTCTACTGCGAAAAGACAGCGGCGCGACCGATGCGCTGTTCGCACCGGAAGCGATCACCGGGCGCGTTCCGGGTGGCGACGAACGCCAGCTTGCGGAGCGCGTGCTGGCTGCCATGACGCAGACGCTCGGCCTGGCGTCGCCGCTTGCGTATGCGCGCATCGACCTGATCCGCGACGCTTCTGGCGCGCCGTGCCTGCTGGAACTCGAGTTGTGCGAGCCCTCGCTGTTCTTCGCGCATGAGGATGGTTCGGCAGCGCGTTTTGCCGAGGTGGTGAAACGCCATCTGGTGACAGATAACTCCAGGGTGTAGGGCGGGTCGAGGCCCGCGACGCTCCCGAAAAGCGCCGCTGGTCAAGCGCTGCCAGGCCACTTCGACTGGCTCCGCAAGAACCCTCAACTGCGTCCGTACACATCCTCCAGCCGCACGATGTCGTCTTCACCGAGGTATTTTCCGGACTGTACTTCGATCAGTTCCACCGGTTCGGTACCGCGATTGCGCAAGCGGTGCACGCTGCCCAGGGGAATGTAGGTGCTCTGGTTTTCGTGCAGGTCGAAGATCCTGTCGTCGCAGGTGACTTCCGCCGTGCCCGATACCACGATCCAGTGCTCCGCGCGCTGGGCGTGCTTCTGCAAGCTCAGCACGCCGCCCGGTTTGACCACGATGCGCTTGACCTGGAAACGCTCGCCCATGTCGATCGAATCGTAGTTGCCCCACGGCCGGTAGACCTTGCGGTGGAACAGGTGCTCCTGCCGGCCCGCGGCCTTGAGCTGGTCGACGATCTGCTTGACGTCCTGCACGCGATCCCTGCGTGCCACCAGCGTCGCGTCGGGTGTGTCGACGATGATCAGGTCCTCAACGCCGAGCGTCGCGATCATGCGCCGCTCGGATGCACGCACCAGGCTGTTGCGCGTGTCGATGGAAATCACGTCGCCTTCGTGCCGGTTGCCGTCGGCGTCGCGCTCGGCCACCGACCACAGCGATGACCACGACCCGATGTCGCTCCAGCCGCAACTCACCGGCACCACCGCGGCACGATCAGTGCGCTCCATCACCGCGTAGTCGATTGAATCGCTTGGGCTCGCCGCGAACCCGTCCTTGTCGATGCGGATGAAATCCAGGTCGGCCTGCGCGGATGCGAACGCGGCCTGCGCGGCGCTGGAGATAGCCGGTGCATGGCGCTCCAATTCATCGAGGTAACGCCGCGCCTGGAACAGGAACATGCCCGAGTTCCATGCGTACCCGCCGTCATCGACGTAACCCTGCGCCGTCGCGAGGTCGGGTTTCTCGACGAAACGCGCCACGCGGTAGCCACGTGCCGTCAACGCATCGCCGCGTGCGATGTAGCCATAGCCGGTTTCGGCGTAATCGGGCTGGATGCCGAACGTCACCAGCCAGCCTTGTTGCGCCAGTGTCGCCGCGGCATCGACGGCGTCGCGGAACGCGGCTTCGTCGTCGATCAGGTGATCGGCCGGAAGCACCAGCATGGTCGCATCCGCGTCGCGTGCGACCACGTGCAGCGCCGCCAGCGCGATCGCGGGCGCGGTATTGCGCGCGACCGGTTCCAGCAGGATGCCGCCATTGGCCACACCGATCGCCTGCAGTTGCTCGCCCACCATGAAGCGGTGGTCTTCGCTGCAGACCGTGACTGGCGGCTGCGCGGCGTCGAGCGCATTGGCGCGCAGGACGGTTTCCTGGAACAGCGAGCGGTCGCCGATCAGCGAGAGGAACTGCTTGGGCAGGTTCTGCCGCGACAGCGGCCACAGGCGCGAGCCGCTGCCGCCGCTGAGGATCACCGGATGGAGCATCGTGGAGTCCGACTTGATGGGAATAATCAGCTTATCAGCGTCCACCAAGATCGCTGCAGCAGCGACGGAAGTCGCGATGGGGGCATCACGTCGCGACTTCCATCGCTCCTGCACCGCCACTCCCGAGGCCGGCACGAAAACGGTCGGTTCTTCCCTGCCTGCACCCTCCAGCGCGCGCTGTCTGCGCAGCCGCGTGCGCGGCATCGCTGCGAACCGCTAAAATCACCGCTTTCCGCACTCCGGCCGCCATCGCACCCGCGACACGGCGCCGCTTCCAGAAGGAATCGCAGCGCGATGAAGATTCTCGTCGGCTACAAGCGCGTGGTGGACTACAACGTCCGCATCCAGGTCAAGCCGGACGGCTCCGGCGTCGTCACGGACGGCGTCAAGCTGTCGCCCAATCCCTTCGACGACATCGCGCTGGAAGAAGCGCTGCGGCTGCGCGACAAGGGCATCGCCACGGAAGTCGTCGTCGCCACCATCGGGCCCGCCGACGCCCAACCGCACCTGCGCAACGGACTG
>JBDSEX010000176.1:0-5825 GCA_039919835.1 Luteimonas sp. | reverse complement strand
CTCCTGCATCGGCGCATCAGGTGCCGGTGGCCGGCTTGACCTGCGCCGCCATCTTGTCCAGCACGGCGCGCATCTCGGCGGGCGGCATGTACCCCGGCAGTTGCGATCCATCGCTGTTGATCAGCATCGGCGTTCCGGTCAGCCCCATGCGCTGGCCCAGGTCGTACTGCATCGTGACCGGGTTGGTGCAGTCCTTCATGGGGATGGCCCGGCCGGCCTTGGCATCGGTCAGCGCCTTCTTGCGGTCCGTCGAACACCACACGGCGATCATCTTCTTGTGGTCGGGACTGCCCAGGCCCATGCGCGGGAACGCGAGGTACTCGATGGCGATGCCCTGTTGGTTGTATCCGGCGATGTCGCTGTGCAGTTTCTGGCAGTAACCGCACTCGATGTCGGTGAAGACGCTGAGCGTGTATTTGGGATTGGGCGGGGCGAAGACGATCCGATCGCTTGCGGGCACGGTCTTCAGCAGCTCGCGGCGCAATTTGCTCAGGCTGACCTGGCTGAGGTCGGTTTTCGTGGCGTTGTCGTACAGGTTGCCCTGCAGCATGTAGCGGCCGTCGTCGGAGATGTAGATCGTCTGGCCGGCAACGAGCACTTCCCGGAACCCCGCTATCGGCGCGGCGCCGACGTGGTCGACCTTGATCTGTGCGTTCAGCTTGCGGATCGCCTCGACGGCGCGCGCGTCGGGCGTGCCCGCCTCGGGTTTGGCCGCTGGCGCCTTGTCTGCAGCCTTGGATTCCGCGCCGGGTTTGGCGGCGACCGCAGGTGGCGCGGATTGCGCGCAGGCCGACAGGCTGATGACGCCCAGCAGGGCGGCGATGGCGACACGTTTCATTCGGAAATCCTGGAAGGCAGTCGGGAGTGGACCGCAGGGGGCCGGGTTAGTTCGCTCGCGGCCAGTCGCGAGACCTGCACGATTCTCGCATACAGGTGAAAAACGCTACGGAAACGCAAGGATCGAACCGCTCACCCCCGCGGATGGTGCTTCGCATGCAACTGCTTCAACTGCTCGCGCGCCACCAGCGTATAGATCTGCGTGGTTGAGAGCGAACTGTGGCCGAGCAGCAACTGCAACGCGCGCAGATCGGCGCCCCGGTTGAGGAGATGGGTGGCAAAACTGTGGCGTAGTCCGTGCGGGCTGATGCGCTTGGGATCGATGCCGACGGCTGCGGCGTGCCGCTTCACCAGTTGCCAGAACTGCTGGCGCGACGGCGTCTCGCGTTTTCTCCGCCCACTGTTGCGGCTGCGCGCGTCGCCGCCGCCCGCCAGGAACAATCCGTCTACGGGCCGGTCTCCGGCGAGCCCCGGGCGTGATTCCGCGACGTAACGCTCAAGCCAGTGCTGTGCCTCTTCGCCCAGTGGCACCAGCCGCTCCCTGCCGCCCTTGCCGGTGACGCGCAGCACGCCCTGGCGCATGTTGACCGCGTTGCTGGACAACGTGACCAGTTCGCTCACGCGCAGCCCGGCCGCATACATCAACTCGAGCATCGAGCGGTCGCGCAGGCCCAGCGGCGTTCCAACATCCGGCGCGGACAGCAACGCATCGATTTCGCTTTCCGACAGCGCTTTCGGGAGGGAACGGGGCAGCTTTGGTGGATCGAGCAAGGCGGTGGGATCGTCGCTGCGGAGGCCGTGCCGCACGTGGTGCGCATAGAAGGCGCGCAGGGACGACAGCAGCCGCGCGTTGCTGCGCGCCGAATAGCCGTGGTTGGTGCGGAATTCGAGATACCCGAACAACTCGGCGCGGCCTGCATCGGCGAGCCCGCCGCCGGCCACGTTGCGCCAGCGCGCGAAGCCTGCGAGATCGCTCCGATAGCCCTCAAGGGTTGCCTGCGCCAGCCCGCTTTCAGCCCAGATCGCATCGATGAACCGTGTGATCGACGCCGCGTCCGCATCCGCAAGCGCCGGCGCGCGCATGGCCTGCATGCGGCGTTCGGTCGTGCTGGACTGGATCGTGGCCATGCCGCGAGCGTAGCCCGGTCGACGCCCGCGGCGAAACTCGACACGACCGTGTCCATCGGTTCGATCGGCATCGACTCTGCCTCGACGCGCCACGCCTCTCAATCTCGCGCCCCGGTCCGGCCTGCGTCTATCCTTTCGCGATGACTTCCACGAACGTCCCGCCGCCTCGCGCGCTGATCGGATGGCGGCTGCTCGCGCTGTTCTACGACCTGTGGCCGGCGGCGGCAGTGTGGATGGCGCTCGGGGCGTTGTTCCTGCTGGCCAACCGCAACCAGCCACTAGGCGCCTTCAGCCCCGGGCAGATCGCGCTGTGGTGCGTGTGCTGGCTGGTCACCGGAGGCTACGCGATCCTCAGCTGGCGGGGCGGCGGCAGGACGTTGGGCATGCGGCCGTGGAAGCTGCGGTTGGTGGGACTGGACGGCGCGCGTCCCTCGCTGCCAAAGCTGTTGAAACGCTATGTGGCCGGCACGCTATCGCTGTTGCTCGGGGGGATCGGATTCTGGTGGGCGTGGCTGGATCGCGATCGGTTGACGTGGCACGACCGGATCAGCGGCACGTATCTCGTGCGTGACGCCTGAACGTTGCGGGCGGGTGCTCCTGGCGGAGCGCCCTCAGCCCGACCGTTTTTTGAACAACCACCCCGAGATCAGCAGCATCACCACCGGCGGCAACGCATAGGCGATGCGATAGTCGAACTTGTACACGCCGGCAAGATTCGCCGAGAGTTCCTGCAACACCCAGAACCCGAGCGCGAACACGATACCCATGAACAGGCGTTTGCCCAGCCCCCCGCTGCGCAGCGTGCCGAAGGCGAACGGGATCGCAGCCAGGCACAGCGCCAGCACGTTGAGCGGATAAAACCAGCGACCCCAATACACTTTCTCGAACTCCGACGCATCGAGCTGGTTGCGCTTGCGATAGTTGATGGTGCCGCGCAGTTCGCCCGCGGGCAGATAGCGTGGCTTGGTCACGCTGGCCGCGAGCGCGGTTTCGTCGAGTTGCGATTCCCAATGCTCCTGCGCGACTTTCACCTGGGTGATGGATTTTTCGCCGAAGCTCGTGCGCAGCACGTTGCGCAACAGCCAGCCGCTGGCGCGGTGTTCGGCGATTTCCGCGCGCGCGATCGATTGCAGGCGTCCGTCCTCGGCGAATTCGTACAGTCGCACGTCGCGCAGTTCCAGCCAGCGGTCGTCGCCATCGTTGCGTTCCTGTCCGGCCGCCGCGTTGAGGAACATGTCGCCCTCGCGCGCCCACAGCCCGCTGTACTGCGCGACGATGAGGTTGTCGCTGCGCGCGGCATTCTTGATCGACTGCGAACGCTGCTCCCCCCACGGCGCAAGGGTTTCGCCGTTGGCCACCATCAGCGCCGTCAGCAGCGCAAGGACGATGGCGACCGATGCGGTCAGCCTCCGGCGCGACAAACCCAGCGCGCGCAGGGCGGTGAGTTCCGATGTCGCCGCCAGTTGCCCCAGGCCCATCAATGCGCCGATCACCGCGGACGTCGGAAACAGGGTGTACGCGCGACGCGGGACGGACAACGCCACTGACACCAACGCATGGTTGATGTGGTAGCGGCCCTTGCCAAGATCGGCAAGCTCGCCGGCCACGGCCTGCAGGATGTCCAGGCCAAGCAGGATCGCCCACGTCAGCAGCACGGTGCCGACCACCACCCGGGCGAGGTAAAGGTCGTAGAGATAGGGTCGCAGCCGCACGGCGCTCATCGGCGTGGCCTCGGCCGCGCGACGTGCCCGTCGCGCAGATAGAACCAGGCGCCCGCAGCCAGCAAGGGCAGCACCAGCCACCACAGGCCCAGCACCGGCGGCAGCTTCCCGGCGGAAAGCCAATCGGTGCCCAGCATCATCAGGAACACACCGACGAGGTACGCCAGGAAGGCCAGCAGCGTGCGTCCGTAACGCGGTTCGCGCGGCGCGCTACGCGCCAGCGGCACCGCCAACAAGGCGAACGCCAAGGCCAGCAGCGGCGGCGCGATCCGCGAATGCAGCTGCGCGTTGGCGGCCGGGCGCGCATCGCCGATCAGGTCCAGCGTCGGTTGCAGCTGCGGGTCGTTCTCGGCGCGCGCTGCGTCGCGGTCGGGCATCCGGATGTCATTGCTTGCGAAACGCATCAGCCTGTAGTCCTGGCCCTCGGCCAAGGGTCCTTCGACCTCAAAGCCTTTTTCCAGCGTGAGAAAACGCTCGCGCGCGCCATCGAACTTCAGCCCGCCCGTGACCGCGGTGGTGACGTCGAGGCGCTCGTTCTTCTGCCGGTAGACGAAAATCCGGCTGAAGCGCGTGCCGTCGTTGGACATCGACCCGATGTACACCACGCCGCCCCCGCCCGGCAGTTCGGTAAAGCGGCCCGGTTCCAGCCCGGCCAGGATCAGGTTGCGGTTGGCTTCCGTCACCATCTGCACCGACAGGCGCTTGGCCGCCGGACCGAACCAGAGCGAACACAGCGCAATCACTGCGACCACGGGCACCACCAGCATCATCAACGGCCGCAGGATGCGCGTCGGCCCTACGCCCACCGCGGACAGCACCGGCATTTCCGAATCGCGGTACAGCCGGCCCAGCGCCAGCAGCAGGCCCAGCATCAAGGCAAGCGGGAGGATCAGCGGCGCGTAATCGACCAGGCGCAGGCCCAGCTGCGACAGCAGCAGCCCCGGCGGTACCTTGCCGCGCGCCATTTCGGCCAGGATGTCGGCGAACAGCCCGCCCAGGCTCACCATGCCCAAAACCACCAGCGCCGCGAACATCGACTGGGTGAATTCGCGCAGCAGGTACTTGTCAAGCTTGGGCATCGGGCTTCGGCATCCGTGGAGCTTGATTTAGACTTGAACGTTCTTGACGCGAACAAACTTCGATCGTGAACCCGAATCTGCACGTGGGCCTCGGCACACTGCAATGTCGGTCAGCGCACTGCTGGTGGACCAAGGCCCACCCGATACAGACGCTGGTATCAACGATCCGATGATTGTACGTACTCTCCCCCTGGAATCTGGTTGATGACCCTCGAATTTGAACTGAATCGCGACGCCCCGGCGCAAGCGCACACCGATTGCATCGTGGTAGGCGCGTATGCCGACAAGACATTGACACCTGCCGCGCAGGCGCTCGACAGCGCGAGCGGCGGCAAGCTGACGGCGTTGCTGGAGCGCGGCGACATCAGCGGCAAGACAGGCAGGACCGTGCTGCTCCACGACGTGGCCAACGTCGCGGCGCCACGCGTGCTGGTGATCGGCCTCGGCGAGCCGGACAAGTTCGGGGTGCCGCAGTACCTCAAGGCCGCCGGCGATGCGGCGCGTGCGCTGAAAGGCGGCGCGGCGGTCAAGGCGCTGTTCACGCTGAGCGAGGTCGAGGTCAAGGATCGCGACGCTGCGTGGAAGATCCGCCAGGCGGCCATCGCCGCCAGCCACGCGAGTTATCGCTACACGGCGACGCTGGGCGAGAAGAACAAGGCAAAAAACGACGACAGTGGCCTGAAGCATCTGTCGATCAGCGGAGACGACACCGTCGCGCTCGCGCAAGGCCGGGCGATCGCGGCGGGCGTCGCCTTCGCGCGCGAACTCGGCAACCTGCCGCCGAACATCTGCAATCCCGCGTATCTCGCCGAGCAGGCGCAGACTTTCGCCGCCCGTTTCGACACGGTCGAGTGCGAGGTTCTCGAACGCGAACAGATGGCCGCGCTCGGCATGGGTTCGCTGCTCGCCGTGTCGCAGGGTTCGGCCAATCCACCCAAGCTCATCGTGCTGAAGTACAACGGCGCGCCCGGTGACGCCAAACCCTTCGTGCTGGTCGGAAAGGGCATCACCTTCGATACCGGCGGCATCAACCTCAAGACCCAGGGCGGGATCGAGGAGA
>JBDSEX010000152.1:0-3478 GCA_039919835.1 Luteimonas sp. | reverse complement strand
AAGCAGCCGACGATGGCGGAAACCGAACGCCTCGAAATCCAGTTCGAATTGTGGCCGGCGATCTTCAGGGGTGATTTCCGGATTCCGCAACTTCACTTGAGCAAGCCACGCCTGCAACTTGAACGCGGGCCCGAGGGCGTCGGCAACTGGGTGTTCGGCAAGGAAGGAGGCAAACAACCGCAATTTCGCAGCCTGTGGATCGATGACGGCCGGCTCGAGTTCATCGATGCCAGGCAGAAGACCGACATCGATGTCACCGTCGACAGCAAGGCGCCCCAGGGCAACGAAGCGGCGCCGACGATCGCGATGGATGGCGGCGGCCGTTGGCAGGGCAATCGCTTCACCATCAAAGGCACGGCCGAGTCGCCGCTGGAACTCCGCAATACCAACCAGCCCTACCGCATCGACATGCGCGGGACGTCGGGGGCGACCCATGCGCACGCACGCGGGACCCTGCTTGATCCACTACGCCTGCGCGACTTCGACCTGAAACTCGCGTTGTCCGGAGACAACCTTGACGACCTGTATCCGCTGATCGGCGTGGCCACGCCGCCGACACCGCCCTACAGGCTCGACGGCAGGCTGACGCGCGATGGCAAGACGTGGAAATACGACGGCTTCACCGGCGTCGTCGGCGACACCGACCTGGGCGGCTATGCGCATGTCACCAATGGCGAGCGCACGTTCTTCAAGGCGGACCTGCGTTCGAAGCGTCTCGATTTCGACGATCTCGCCGGTTTCGTGGGCGCGGCGCCACAAGCCGGCGGAAGCGAGGCCACCAACGCGGAGCTCAAGGCACAAGCGGCCGCGCAAGCTGCGCGCTCGCGCGTCCTGCCGGACACTCCGTACGAGCTCGGCAAGATGCGCGCCATGGATGCAGACGTGCGCCTGCGTGCGGCACGCGTCAACGCACCATCGCTGCCGCTCGACGACATGGACGCGCATCTGTTCCTCGACAATGGCGTACTGCGCCTGGAACCCTTGAACTTCGGCGTGGCCGGTGGCGATATCCGTTCGACGATCCGCATGAACGCGCGCGAGTCGGTGATCCGCACCCACGCCGATATCACGGCCCGAGGACTGAACATCGCCAAGTTGTTGCCTGACGCCAAGCTGATGCAGGACGCGGTGGGCAAGGTCGGCGGCAACATGAAAATCGACGGCACCGGCAATTCGATCGCGCAGATCCTTGCGAGTTCAGGTGGCGATATTTCCGTCGGCATGGGTCGCGGGCAGATCAGCAACCTGCTGATGGAATGGGCCGGGCTGGATATCGCCGAGGCATTGAAATTCATGGTCACCAAGGACCGCCAGATCCCGATCCGCTGCGCCTTCGGGGATTTCGCGGTGCGCAACGGCGTCATGAGCACGCGCGCGATGGCCTTCGACACCACCGACACCATCATCCTCGGTGAAGGCGACATCAGCCTGAAGAGCGAGACATTTGACCTGACGCTGAAGCCGCGTCCCAAGGACCGCAGTCTTTTCTCCCTGCGCTCGCCGCTGGTGGTCAGCGGCACGTTCAAGGATCCGTCGTTCAAACCGGACTTCAAGCGCGTCGGATTGCGCGCTGCGATCGCACTGGCGCTGGGCAGCATCGCGCCGCCTGCAGCCCTGCTGGCGACGATCGAGCTTGGCCCGGGCAAGGACAGTGGGTGTGGCGGACGGTATGCCAAATGATCGCGGAGCTGGGGTCCCCGATCAGGAAGCGATATACCGCTGCAGCTGATCAAGCTCCAGCTGCTGGTCCTCGATCACCGCCTTGACCAGATCGCCGATCGACACGATGCCCACCACCTGATCATCCTCTCGCACCGGCAGGTGACGGATGCGGCTGTCAGTCACGATCTGCATGCAGCGATCGGTGCTGTCGTTCAAACCGATGCAGACCACATCGGCGGTCATGATGTCGCGCACCGGCGTGTCCGCGGACGAACGTCCTTGCAACACGACCTTGCGCGCGTAATCGCGCTCGGAGAGGATGCCGACCAGGCGTCCGCCCTGCATCACCAACACCGCGCCGATGCGCTTGTCGGCCATCAGCTTGACCGCGTCGATGACCGGAGCGTCGGGCCCGATCGCGTGGATTTCAGGGGGTTTCGACGCGAGCAGCTGGCGGACCGTGCGCATCACCGACTCCTTCGACAGCCATTTTCAGCGAGGATACTCCTGCAGCTGGTTGCCAGGTGTCGATCAGGTACAGCGGCCGCTGCTTGGACTCTTCGTACAACCGGCCGAGGTATTCGCCGATCAAACCCAGCGCGATCAGCTGCACGCCGCCAAGGAACAGGATGACCGCCATCATCGAAGGCCAACCTGCGACGGGGTCGCTCCACAGCAGCGCCTTGAGGATGATCCACAGCGCATAGAGGAATGCGACAAATGCGGTGGCGATTCCAAGATACGTCGCCGCGCGCAGCGGCGCGGTGGAAAAACTGGTGATGCCTTCCAGCGCAAAATTCCACAGCTTCCAGAAGCTGAATTTACTCGCGCCGGCGATGCGTGGCTGGCGTTCGTACGGGATCGCGACCTGGTTGTAACCCACCCAGCCGAAGAGTCCCTTCATGAAACGGTGCCGTTCGCGCAGCTGTTTGAGGCCCATGAGCGCGCGCGGCGATAGGAGTCGGAAATCACCGGTGTCGGCGGGCACCGGCGTTTTCGACAGCCGGCCGATGACGCGATAGAACGCATGGGCGGTATGCCGCTTGAGCCAGCTTTCGCCATCGCGCTGCACGCGCGTACCGTGCACGTCATCGTAGCCTTCGCGCCACTTGGCGACGAATTCCGGGATGAGTTCAGGGGGATCCTGGCCGTCAGCATCGAGGATCAGCACCGCTCCGTGCCCGACATGGTCCAGGCCCGCGGTCAGTGCGGCCTCCTTGCCGAAGTTGCGCGACAAACGCAGCAGGGAGACGCGCGGATCGGCGGCCGCGAGGGCTTGAAGCAGTGGCCACGTCCCGTCGCCGCTTCCGTCGTCAATGTAGAGCACGCGACCGTCCAGGTCTTGCAGCCGGTCGAGTGCCGCGAGGATGCGCGGATGCAGCAGCGGCAACGCCTCGCGCTCGTCGTGTGCGGCAACGACTACGGTCAACGCATCGTCAAATGTGGACGGTCCTGTCGTCGTGGGACGGATGGTCATGGGAGGGATGTTAGCCCAGCCCGCCGCTTCCGCCCGCGCTCAGTCCAGCGTACGCAGATAACTCGCACCGCCGATGTAGCGCATCTGCCGCTCGATGGCACGGATTCGGCGCTGCACGTAGGGTCCGGGCCGTCCCGCCTTGTATTTCTTCGGATTGGGCAGCACCGCCGCCAGCCGTGCGCTCTGTGCGGCACTGAGGGACTTGGCATCAATGCCAAAATAGGTCTTCGCGGCGGCCTGCGCGCCGTACACGCCGTCGCCGAATTCGGCGAAGTTCGCATACATCTCGAGGATGCGTGCCTTGGGCCACATCGTTTCGATCAGCAGCGTGTACCAAGC
>JBDSEX010000119.1:0-4063 GCA_039919835.1 Luteimonas sp. | reverse complement strand
CGGCGCGGTGTTGCAGGTGCGCGACAGCGGCTATGGCATTCCACCGGCGCATCTGCCCCGCATCACCGAACGTTTCTACCGCGTCTCCACCAGCCGCTCGCGCGAAAGCGGCGGCACCGGGCTCGGGCTGTCCATCGTCAAGCACGTGCTCAACCTGCACCAGGCGCGGCTTGAAATCGAAAGCCAGGTGGGACTTGGCAGCACGTTTTCCTCCCACTTCGGGCCCGAGCGCGTACATTCGCGCGAGCGCGCCCTCCCCTCTTTGAGCGCCAGCCAATGAATGCACGACTCGACCCCGCGCCCGGAGCGAAACCGCGGCCCAACGCGATCAAATCCGATCAACGGACTACCGGCGAGGCGCGAGTCGACCAGCCCGCCGTCGATCCGGACGCACTGCGCGACCCGGCGATGTATTTCAATCGCGAACTGTCGCAACTCGATTTCAATTTCCGCGTGCTGGCCCAGGCGCACGACGTGCAGATGCCGCTGCTGGAACGCCTGCGTTACCTGTGCATTTCCTGCACCAACCTTGATGAATTCTTCGAAATCCGCGCCGCTACCGTGCGCCAGGCGATCGACTTCGGCATGGTGCCCGCGCCAGACGGCCTCGCGCCAGCCGCGACCTTGAAACAGATTCACGACCGTGCCGCGGAACTGGTCGAGGCACAGTACCGCTGCTGGAACCAGGAGCTGCGGCCGGCGTTGTCCAATGCGGGCGTACGCGTGCTCGGGCGCGATTCATGGACACCCGCGCAATCGGATTGGCTGCGCACGTATTTCCGCGACGAAGTCATGCCCGTGCTGTCACCGCTGGGCCTGGATCCGGCGCACCCGTTTCCAAAGATCCTCAACAAGTCGCTCAACATCGTGGTGGTGTTGAAAGGCAAGGATGCGTTCGGTCGCGTCGGGCACCTTGCCATCGTGCGCGCGCCACGCTCACTGCCGCGCATCATCCAGATGCCGCAGGAAATCTCGGGCGGTGAATATGATTTCGTGTTTCTCTCATCGGTGTTGTCGGTTTTCGTCGAGGAGCTGTTTCCCGGCATGGAAGTCAAGGGTGCGTATCAGTTCCGGGTGACGCGCAATTCCGAATTGATCCTCGACGACGACGAGATGGAAAACCTTGCGCTGGCCTTGCGCGACGAGCTGATCGGGCGCGGGTATCTCCGCGCGATGCGGCTGGAGATCGCGCAGGACTGTCCGGAAGACATCGTCAAGACGCTGCTCGACAATTTCGATCTCACCGGCAATGCCGTGTATCGCATCGACGGCCCGGTCAACCTCAATCGCGTGTCGCAGATCTACGACCTGGTCGCGCGTCCCGACCTGAAGTTCGCACCGTTCGTGCCGCGCGTGCTCAAAGGCAGCGACGCGATGTTCGAGCGCATCGCCGAGGGCGACGTCCTGCTGCACCATCCCTTCGATTCGTTCGCCCCGGTGCTGGAACTGATCCGGCAGGCGGCCAACGACCCCAGTGTTCTGGCGATCAAGCAGACGCTGTACCGGACCGGGAAGGACTCCGGCATCGTCGAATGCCTGATACAGGCCGCGCGCAACGGCAAGGACGTGACCGTCGTCGTCGAACTGCGCGCCCGCTTCGACGAGGAAGCCAACCTGGGTTTGGCGGATCGCATGCAGGAAGCTGGCGTGCAGGTGGTTTACGGCGTGGTCGGCTTCAAGACGCACGCGAAGATGCTACTGATCGTGCGCCGTGAAGGCCGAAAGCTGCGGCGTTACGTGCACCTGGGCACCGGCAACTATCACTCCGGTACTGCGCGCGCCTATACCGATCTCGGCCTCATCACCACCGACCCCGACATCAGCAACGACGTGCACCTGATCTTCCAGCAACTCTCCGGCCTTGCGCCCGCGATCAAACTCAAGCGCCTGCTGCAATCACCGTTCACGCTGCATCCGGGCGTGCTGCAACGCATCGAACGCGAGGCCGGACTCGCACGCGCAGGCAAACCCGCGCGCATCATCGCCAAGATGAACGCGCTGAATGAACCCCAGGTCGTTCGCGCGCTTTACGCGGCATCGCAGGCCGGCGTCGAGATCGACCTCATCGTACGCGGCGCGTGTACTTTGCGGCCGGGCGTACCGGGCGTGTCCAACAACATCCGCGTGCGTTCGATCGTCGGGCGCCTGCTCGAGCACAGCCGCGTGTACTGGTTCGGCAACGACGGCGATCCCGACCTGTACTGCGCCAGTGCCGACTGGCTGGAGCGCAACCTGTTGCGGCGCGTCGAAACCTGTTTCCCGATCCTGGATACCGAGTTGGCGCAACGCGTGCGCGAGGAAGCGCTGGAGAACTATCTCGCCGACAATGTCAACGCATGGCAACTGCACGAAGATGGCAGCTACCAGCAAATCACGCCGCGCGAAAACGAGGCGCCGCATTCAGCACAGAACGCATTGCTCGCGACGCTCACCCCATGAGCCGCACAGCGCTCACCAGGGAGTCTTCGATGGCCTCGTCTCGACCGGACAGCGCAATGCTGCCCGAGAGCAAACCGTTGCAGGACGGCGAACTGCTGGCCGCCATCGACCTGGGCTCCAACAGCTTCCACATGGTGGTCGCGCGCTACACGCTGGGCCAATTGCGCGTGGTGGACCGGCTGCGCGAAATGGTGCGCCTCGCCGAAGGGCTTGATGGCAAGGGCGGCCTGGCGATGGACGTGCGGCAGCGCGCGCTTGAATGCCTGGCACGTTTTGGCCAGCGCATCCGCGACGTGCCGCCGTCGCGCGTGCGTGCGATTGCCACCAACACCGTTCGACTGCTGTCATCTCCCCAGGCATTCCTGGTGCCTGCGGAAACCGCGCTGGGGCATGCCATCGAAGTCGTCTCGGGACGCGAGGAAGCACGCCTGATCTATCTCGGCATCGCCAACGCGCAACCGCCGAAACCCGAGCAGTTGCGACTGGTGATCGACATCGGCGGCGGATCCACCGAATGCATCATCGGCAGCGGTTTCGATGCGATCGAACGGGAGAGCCTGCAGGTAGGCTGCGTGGCGACCACGCGCCGTTTCTTCGCAAACGGAAAACTGTCGAAGAAGAAATGGAAGGAAGCGCTGACCGAAGTGACCGCGGAATTCCAGCAGTTCGCCGGCATCTACCGCGCGCTCGGTTGGGACGAGGTCTTGGGCTCGTCGGGAACCAACAAGGCGATCGGCGACATCTGCGCCGCGATGAAGCTCACCAAAGGCGCCGTCACCGCCGAGGCGTTGCCGCAGGTGCGTGATCGCCTGCTGGCGGCCGGACACATCGACGCGATCGACCTGCCCGGGCTGTCATTGGATCGAAAGCCGATCATTGCTGGCGGACTGCTGATCCTGGAAGCGGCGTTCATGGCCCTCGGGCTGCAACGCATGGCGGTGAGCAAGGCAGCGATGCGTGAGGGCATCCTCTACGACATGGTCGGACGCGGGGGCGGCAACGATCCGCGCGACGTGTCCGTGCAGGCGCTGATGCAGCGGTACGGCATCGATGCGGTGCAGGCATCACGCGTTGAAACCACGGCGTTGTCATTGTTCGATCAAGCCGTCAATGCTTGGAAACTCGACGCTGACGATCGCCGCATGCTGGGCTGGGCCGCGAAGCTGCACGAACTCGGGCTGGCGATCGCGCATAGCCAATACCAGGTGCACGGCGCCTACGTTCTGGAGCATTCCGACATCGCCGGGTTCTCGCGGCAGGATCAGCAATTCCTCGCCGCGCTGGTACGCACGCATCGCCGCGGCATTGCCAAGTCCGCGTTCGACGCGATACCAGACCGCCTTCTGGCCAGTGCCCGCCGCAGCGCGGCGCTGTTGCGGATCGCAGTGCTGCTGCACCGCTCGCACGAAGGCGACCCTATTCCCAGGCTCGACCTCGCCACGGACGGCAATCTGCTCACGTTGAATGTATCGAAGCGCTGGCTGGAAACACGCCCGTTGCTTTCCGCCGACCTCGCCGGAGAATCAAGCGATATCGCCAGTCTCGGGATCGGTATCGTGTTCGCTGCCAGCTGATGCCGTTGCGTTCACGTCCTGGGCCATGCGACATGCCAGCGCCAGCACCA
>JBDSEX010000105.1:0-7988 GCA_039919835.1 Luteimonas sp. | reverse complement strand
CCGGTGTCGGCGTAGCCCATGTCCTTGGCACCCTCATTGACGAGTTCGGCGAACCGCTGGTAATCCTTGCGCATCGGGACCGAAATCGTATGCCAGCCCTGCCATGCGTCGAGTTGCGCGTCGTAGTCACGGCTGTTGCGCAAGACATCCTCGAGTTCGCCGATCTCGCGGCAGCTCTTGGCATCGCCTTCGGTCTTGCAATAGCTGCCGCTGCCGTACATGCCTTCCATCTTGGTGGCGAGCTGGGTCAGCTCGGCGAGCTTGGCCGGATCATTTGGCGGTGGCAGCGAGGTGCCGAGCTTGAGCAGCGTGATCGCGCGCGCCGTGTCGGCCGACATCTGCTTGCCTTCGAAACGCTTGGACTGCTCGATCCAGCTCTTGAGCTGCGTGAGGTAGCGTTCGTTGCTCTTGGCCGACAGCAACTCGCTCTCGTCGTTGATGTAGGTGCTCGACAGCCACTGCGCGGCGGTCAGTTCCGGATACATCGCCTTGAGTTCGGCATTGACGCGTGCGATGAACTGGTCGGCGGTTTCGCCGGCCGGCGGCGGTTTGACTGCGGTCCCTGCTGCAGGCGCCTGCTCGCCAGGTGAAGGCGTTTTCTTGCAGGCGGACAACGACAACAGGCTCGCGGCGACAGCGAGCGCGAGCAGGGCATGGCGATGGGTCACGGGCGATTCCTGAACGGGCGCGGCGAATGCGCGGGGACGGGCAGGCTAGAACGCGCGGGTATGACGTGCAAGTGACGCCGGGCCGACCTTGAGCGACCGCATGCTCGAAAGTGCGCAGGGCCGTCTTGGCGCGCCGCTCCCGTCCGCTACGAAAAAGCGGGAATGGAGGCCCACGCTTAAAGCAGTAGTTGCCGATCGGCGTCGATGAGGCCGCGTGCGCCGAGCCATTGCCATGCTGTCTCGGCATCGCCCTCGAAATAGGCGCGCGCCGAACCGAGGCGGAAGGTGTATCCCCACGTATCCATGTCGGCATGGATGCGATCGCGGCCGACGCCGGGCAGGGCGCCGCCAAGCAACGCCTGCAGTACGCAGACGGCGTCTTCTTCGTCGACGGAATCGGTTGCGTCCGTATGCACCGCCAGACGCCGCTGGTGCGGCAACACGATCAGGTGCGCGGCTTCGTGCAGCAGCGAATGCACTGGCGTGTCGTTGCGCGCATACACCGTATTGGCGATGACGCCGGCTTCGGGTTCGCCCCAGTAGCTGCCGGGAATCGATGCGCCGTCCTCGACGCGCACGATGCGCAGGTCGTATCGGGCAAGCAACCCCGCGATACCATCGATGCCGATGTCGCGCAGCAACAACACTTCGTTTTGCGTGGCGGGAGCAGGTTCCGCCGCGAGCGCTTGCTGGTTCACGCCAGCAGCTCGCGGCTGAAGCAGCTCCTGCGCACCGGCGGGATTCCTGTTGCGGGGCGACGAACAGGAATCACGGCTCAGGCCGGTGCTACGCCGCCGAGGCGCGGCTATCCGGCAACGCGACGGAAATATCCAGCACGTCGTGGTCGCCTTCCTTGACCACGTCGACCTTGACCGCGTCGACGTCGATGCTGACGTATTTGCGGATCACTTCAAGCAGTTCGCGGCGCAGCAGCGGCAGGTAATCGGGGCCGCCGTGGCTGGAACGTTCCTGGGCGATGATGATGCGCAGGCGATCCTTGGCGATCGACGCGGTGTTCTTCTTGGTCTTGAGGAAATCGAACAGCCCCATGCCTCAACCCCCGAAGAGCTTGCTGAAGAAGCCCTTCTTCTCGTATTGGGTGAAACGCATCGGGCGGGTCTCTCCCATCAGCCGCGCGACGGCATCGTCGTAGGCCTGTCCTGCGGGGGAGTCCATGTCGAGGATCACCGGCTCGCCCTTGTTCGATGCGTTGAGCACGTCGCCGGACTCCGGGATGACACCGATCGTCTTGAGCCCCAGCACCTCCTCGACGTCGCCGATCGAGAGCATCTCGCCGGCCTCGACGCGCTGCGGGCTGTAGCGGGTCAGCAGCAGGTGTTCCTTGACGCGTTCGCCGTTCTCGGCACGGCGCGTCTTCGATGCGAGCAGGCCGAGGATGCGGTCCGAGTCGCGCACCGACGACACTTCGGGGTTGACCACCACCACCGCCTGGTCGGCGAAATACATCGCCAGGAACGCGCCCTTCTCGATGCCCGCCGGCGAATCACAGACGATGTAGTCGAAACCTTCTTCACCGAGATCGTCCAGGACCTTCTGCACGCCTTCCTTGGTCAATGCATCCTTGTCACGCGTCTGCGACGCCGCGAGGATATGCAGGTTGTCAAAGCGCTTGTCCTTGATCAGCGACTGCTTGAGCGAGGCCTCGCCCTGGATGACGTTGACGAAGTCGTACACCACGCGCCGCTCGCAGCCCATGATCAGGTCGAGGTTGCGCAGGCCGACGTCGAAATCGATCACGGCGACCTTCTTGCCCTGCCGCGCCAACCCGCAGGCGAGGCTGGCGCTGGTCGTGGTCTTGCCCACGCCGCCCTTGCCGGACGTGACTACGATGATTTCGGCCAAAGTCTTTCTCCTGGTGTGCGCTCAGTCGAGCGCGGCAATATTCAGTTGTTCGTTGTCGAGCCAGATCTGCACGGGCTTGCCGCGCAGTTCCTTCGGGATTTCTTCGAGCACCTTGTAGTGGCCCGCGACGGCGACCAGTTCGGCGTGGAATTCACGGCAGAAGATGCGCGCATTCTCGTTGCCCTGCGCGCCCGCCAACGCCCGGCCGCGCAGGGCGCCGTAGATGTGTATCGAGCCGTCGGCGATGACTTCAGCGCCCGCGCCAACCGCGGTCAGCACGGTGAGGTCGCGGTTCTCCGCGTAGACCTGCTGGCCGGAACGTACGGGTGCTGTCTGGATCATGCCGGGTTGGCCCGAAGCAGCACCCGAAGCGGCGGCTGCCTTTACAGGAGCGGCTTGCGCCCCGACAGCTTTCGCCGGCGCCGGGGCGGACGCCCTTGCTGCGGAGGTGGCAACCGGAGATGCCTCGGAAGACTCGTACTGCGCGCGGAATTTCGACAGCAGCGGCAACCCGAGTTCCTGCGCCAGCGCATCGTTTTCGGACGTGCCGTAGGCCAGGGCAACCGGAAGCACTCCAGCCGTGCGCAAGCCGTCCAGCAACGCACTCGCC
This sequence comes from Luteimonas sp., assembly GCA_039919835.1. Lineage (GTDB taxonomy): Bacteria > Pseudomonadota > Gammaproteobacteria > Xanthomonadales > Xanthomonadaceae > JALYOU01. Next base: position 4,847 of record JBDSEX010000105.1, on the reverse strand, counting down.
GTCGCAAGGTCGGGTGTCTTCGCCAATCCACCGAAATCCACGATTACCGCGGCACGGCCGAACAGTTTCGGTGCGCGCTGCACGCGCTCGCGCATCTCTTCGGCCAACTGCGCCACATCGAGCGTGCGGATGCGCAGGTTGGCGATGCCGACCTGGCCGATCTTCAGTTCGCCCGCTTGCGCGTAATCGACCTCTGCGCTGGCCACGCGTCAGGTCCCCGTCGGCCGTTGTTCGATCGACGCGCGGCGTGGCGCGCTGAGCCATGTCGCCGGCGGCAACTGCTCGCCGTACGTGGCATGCACCCATTGGTAGCTGCACAGTTCCTTCATCAGCATCGCCGCGCGCACGCCGCTGCCCTGGATGTTCTGGCCGACTTCCTGGAACCCGAAGCTGCCATGGAACAACAAGGCGGGATCGTTGCCGTTTTCCAGGAAGACTTCGCACGCGAGGTGCGGGTAACGCAGTTCGGCATGACTCTGCACGTCGGCATAGAACGCACGGCCGACGCCGCCGCCGCGACGGCGGCTGGCGACCACGATGCGGTCGATGTACAGGAACCGCCGGTAGCGCTCGCCAAACCAGCGGAAGTTGGCGCTGTCGTGCGCCGCGGACGAGCCGAAGCCGACCAGGAAACCGGCGAGGTTGCCGTCGCGTTCGGCCACCCGGAAATATTCGGCGGTGTCATAGAACTGGCGCAGGCGGGCCGCGTCGAGCGGCAGGATGGCGGGACCAGCGGCGTTGTTCAGGGCAAGGACGGAATCCAGCTCGTGCTCGCGCACGTCGCGGACAACAATCGACATTCCTGACTCCGTTGCTTGAGGGTAAAGGGCCGTCGTCGCGAGTTTGGCGATGCGGCCTTGACGGTGCAGCTTGCCGATCATTATCGCATGCGCACGCTGGCATGGGCCACGCGATGGACCCGCGCGCTGGCCTGAACTGGTCGGCGCTGGACGGTCCGGCGAGCCCATGAATCTGAAGCAATCGACTGGATCAAGGCTCGGGTCCGACCGTGCGCGCAAATGCCCGGCCCATGACTTTCGGTGGGCTCGGCAGGTGATGCAAACGGCCTAAGATGGCGCATGTTCGTCCACCTTACCCACACGCGGCTGCTGCGTTACGCCGGACTGTTTACCTGGGCCGCGGTGGGCGTGCCATTGGCTTACACCTCGCTGGTGTCGCCGCCTTCCCTGCCGGGGGAGGAAGCCGCCGTGCTCGTCGCGATGCCATGGAAAGGCTGGCTCGCCTACCTCGCATTCGGCCTGTGTTACGGATGGCTCACGCGCACGATGGGCAGCCGACGCATCCGTACGATGGACTATGGACTGCTGCTGCTGATGACGGCCTCGGCCGTTGCCGTCAGCTACTACAACGCCAGTGGCCTGGGCAGCGTGCTGTTGATGGTCGGCGCCTGCGTGCTGCCGTGGCTGCTGCCGCTTCCGGCGGCGATCGCCTGGCTGGTGTTGAGCCAGCTGGCGGTGGTCCCGGTGTTCGTGAAACTGGATTTCCCGCTGCTGGAAGCGGTGATGCAGTCGGTGCTGTATGCGGGGTTCGCCGGCTTCGTGTTCGTGACCAGCATGGTCGCGCGTCAGCAGGCCCTGGCCTGGGACGACCAGCGACGCTTGAACTCCGAATTGCGCGCCACCCGCGCCCTGCTCGCCGAGAGCGCGCGCGTCAATGAACGCACCCGCATTTCACGTGAGTTGCATGACCTGCTGGGCCATCACCTCACCGCGCTCAGCCTGAACCTGGAAGTCGCCAGCCACCTGTCGGCAGGCAAGGTGCAGGACCACGTCCGCCAGGCGCAGACGCTGGCCAAGCTGCTGCTCACCGATGTGCGCGAGGCCGTCAGCCATCTGCGCGAAGGCGGAGCGATCGACCTCGGCGCAGCGCTGCGACCCTTGGCCGAACACGTCCCCTCGCTCAACATCCGCATGCATATCGACGAACCGCTGATGCTGGACGACCCCGAGCGCGCCCATGTCCTGCTGCGTTGCACGCAGGAGATCATCACCAATGCCGTGCGCCACGCCAACGCGGGCAACCTGTGGATCGAGGTCAGGCGCATCGATGCGCGTGTCGAGATCGAAGCGCGCGACGATGGCGAAGGCGTGGACACCATCCTCCCCGGCAACGGCTTGCGCGGCATGCGCGAGCGGCTGCTGCAATATGACGGCACGCTGGACGTGCAATCGCGTCCCGGCGGCGGGTTCTGCCTGCGCGTCTGCCTGCCTGCCACCGCCGACGGCGTGACCTGCGCCGTGACCGAACAAGGAGTTGCCGCATGATCCGTGTCTGCCTGGTCGACGACCAGACCCTGGTGCGCCAGGGCATCCGCTCGCTGCTGGCGCTGGCCGAAGGCATCGAGGTGATCGCGGAAGCCTCCGACGGCAAGCAGGCGATCGAACTGATCCCGCAGGTCAACCCCGATGTCGTGCTGATGGACATGCGCATGCCGATGATGTCCGGCCTCGAGGCGCTGCAGGCGATGGCAAAGACCGGCACCTTGCCCCCTACCATCATCCTGACCACTTTCGACGACGACCAGCTGGTGCTCGCCGGGATCAAGGCAGGCGCGCGCGGCTACCTGCTCAAGGACGTGACCCTGGACCAACTCGTCGGTGCCATCGAAACGGTTGCCGGCGGCGGGACGCTGGTGCAGCCGGTGGTCACGCAGCGCCTGCTGTCCGGCCTGGAGCACATGCGCAACGACTTCGTGAGCCTGGACCGTCCGGACCCGTTGACCGAACGCGAGACCGAAATCCTGCGGCTGATGGCCAGCGGTTTTTCCAACAAGGAAATCGCCAACTCGCTGGGCGTGGCCGAAGGCACCATCAAGAACCACGTCTCCAACATCCTGTCCAAGCTCGGCGTGCGCGACCGCACGCGGGCGGTGCTGAAGGCGTTCGAGTTGCAGCTGGTCTGATCGACCGTGACGCAGGGGAGGCATGCCTCCCTGCCCATCGATCCCGTCGCGGCAAGGGGCACATCGCTTCGGCCCCGCATGCCCCCGTCGTCCCTGCGTGTCTGGCCCGTTCATCACCGGGTTTGTTACGATTGGCAATTCCCGACCCCAGCCGGCCATGGCCAGCCCTGGAGAACCTTGAATGACCCGCGTCATCGAATTCCTGATCTCACTGGCGATCGTCGCCGCGCTGTTCCTCGTGATCGGCGTCGTGCTTCCCTCGCATCGCCATTTGTCCGAAAAGACCGAAACCAACCGCAAGCAGACGATCGTGTTCGACACGATCAACAGCCTGCGCCGTTTCGACGACTGGAATCCGCTGGTGCTGCACGACCCGCGCATGCAGATCAAGCTGTCCGGGCCCGAAACCGGCAAGGGCGCGCGGCTGGAGTACGTATCGAAGGAAGAAGCCGTCGGTTCGGGCAGCTACGAGATCACCGACAGCGTGCCCAAGCAGAAGGTGACGTACGCCATCACCAACAAGGAGCGCGGTGACGGCAAGGTCAGCACGTTCACGCTCAAGCCCACCGGCCGCAACAACCGCAACGTCGAAATCCGCCAGAGCTACGACGTCGACTACGGCTGGGACATCCTCGGCCGTTACGCGGGGCTGTACGTCACGCGCTTCGTCGGCGACGACATCAAGATGGGCCTGTCGCGGCTGACCAACATGCTGGCCAGCGTGCCCAACGTCGATTACGCGGTGTCCGGCAGCAACATGAGCGACATGCGCGTCGTGGACATGCCAGCCGAGCACGTGCTGTTCGTGAATTCCGGTTCGGTCAAGCGCAGCAACGACGAGATCGCCGCGTCGATGAACGCCAACATCGAGTGGATCAAGCGCACCATCGCGGCCAACGGCCTGCAAGCGGTCGGCCCGCTGCGCGTGGTCACCAATGACCTGGGCCGCGACACCTACAACTTCGACGTGTCGCAGGTGGTCCGCCGCGGTGGTCCAGCGCCCGTGTCCACCGACGCCGGTGACGACGCCGCACCCGCGCCCGTACCAGTGGCCCCGGTGGCTGCAGGCAGCGACGCGCCGATGACGCCAAAGGTGCTCGGCCCCGTCAAGTACGTCCAGAACCCCGCCCGTCGCGCAGCCCGCGCCACCTATACCGGCTACATCACCGGCCTGGAAGCCGTACGCAGCGCGCTACGCGCCTGGTCACTGACGCAAGGATACGAAGTGATCAACCGCCCTTACGAGGACTACAAGTCCGGCGTTGCTGGAGCGTTTGAAGAGAACGGGCAGTTCGATGTTTACTGGGATATCAAGTAAGGCCACCAAGATCTCGCTAAAAGATTGAAAAACACGCCGCGTCTAGACGCGGCGTGTTGCGTTATGGGCAAGCTGATTGATCGGCCAATGTTGGCTGTGGCATCGAACGCGTGAATTGAGCCGAACTGCGAAGCGGTGGCGGCTCGAATGAATTGTTAGGCCGCGCGTTGCGCAATTGGCTCAGCTTTAGTCGTTCCTTAGATGCCATCAATGAGAGCCTTACGTTTGTTCTCAAACTCTTCGGGCGTGATCAGTTTCTGATCAAGGAGACCTTGCAGGGACTTGAGTCGATCCGCTGGAGTGTCCGGCGCCTCAGTCGCCGTGGGAGTCAATTCAACATGTTGAACATCGGAGCCTGGAGCGGGAACTTGTTTCGCGCCAACAACTAGTCCATCCACAAACTCAACCGTAACAATCGAATCCACCGGATCCGAAAGCATTCGTGCTCGATACGAAGCGAAACGCCAGGTCGTACGCTTCTTTTTATCAGTGACTACAGATTCCGAGCTTTTGTACTTCTTTCCGCATTCTTCGGCGACTTGAGCTTCCGTCCAGCCCTTTAATTTGATCAAAGCTCAGGTAATAGGCCTCATCGTGCTTCGTGAA
>JBDSEX010000080.1:0-3117 GCA_039919835.1 Luteimonas sp. | reverse complement strand
TGCATGTCCGGCATTCGCGACAGATCCCATTCACGATTGAAATTTCGATTCACGAATCATCGGCTATATTCGATCGATCATGACCAGAAAACCCCGCATCCTGCTCGCCGCGCTGCTCGCCGTCGGTCTCAATGCAGCCGTTGGTTTCAATGCGCATGCACAGTCGTACGATCCGTCGTTCCGCGCGGCGCTGGAAGCCGCCGAACGCGGGCAGCCAGCGGCGAATCCCGCATCGCTGGCGTCGCATCCCCTGGCCGGATGGCTTCAATACGCGACGCTGCGGCGGAACATCGACACGCTGTCGAATGCGCAGGCCCAGGCGTTCCTGTCGCGGTACAACGGCCAGGCGGTGGCCGAAGCATTCCGCGAAATCTGGCTGCCCGCGCTGTCGCGCCGCCAGGACTGGGCCGCGTTCCGCGCTGCCTGGAAACCAGGCATCGACAATGAAGCCATGCGCTGCGCCGAGTTGAATGCGCGCCAGGCCACCGGTGCCGCGGACGCGCAATGGATACGCGACGGACAGGCCTTGTGGCGCACCGGCAAACCATTGCCCGGCGCGTGCGATGACGTGTTCGCCCTGCTCTCGGTGAAAGGCGGGCTCACGCCTGCGCGGCGCTGGGAACGCATCGAACTTGCCGCGGCCGAGGTGCAGCCTTCGGTGATGCGGTCATCGGCGCGCGGCCTGCCTGCCGACGAGGCCGCGCTCGCGAATGACTATGCCGCCTTCCTCGAGGCCGTGCACGAACGCGCGCTGACGTGGCCGAAGACGCCGCGCAGCCGTCTGGTTGCCTCGCACGGGCTGGCGCGGCTCGCGAAATCCTCTCCCATCGCCGGCGAAACGCAATTGCCGAAATACGCCAGCGCGCTCGGCTTCACCGAAGCCGACCGCGGGCGCGTGCTCTACCAGGCCGCGCTGCAGACCGTCGCCTCGTACGAACCCGATGCCGCGCGGCGCCTGAACGCCGTGCCGGAAAGCGCTTACGACGAACGCCTGCACGAATGGCGCGCGCGCGAAGCGATGGCGCGCAGCGACTGGCGCGCGGCGCTGGCCGCGATCCGCAAGATGGGCCCGAAGCAACGTGGCGATTCGCGCTGGACGTATTTCGAGGCGCGGTTGGCCGAAATGACCGGCGGCAAGGCAGACGCGCAACGTCTCTATCGAGAAGCCGCGCGCAAGCCCGAGTTCCATGGCTTCCTGGCGGCCGACCGCATCGATCAGCCCTATGCCTTGTGTCCGCTGATTCCAGACCAATCCGCGGCAGCGAAAGCAGCCGTCGCGCGCGACCCTGCCATCGTGCGCGCGATGGCATTGTCCAAGCTCGATCGCGCCGGCTGGGCCGTGCGCGAATGGAACGATGCGCTGTCCCGCTACGACGACAGCAAGCGCCGCATCGCGGTTGCCGTGGCGCAGGACAACGGCTGGTACGACCGGGCCGTGTTCTCGCTGGCGAAGACCTCGTCGCCCGCAACGAATGCCGACGACTTGCGCCTGTATCAGCTGCGCTTTCCGTTGCACCATGACGCGACGATCCGTCGCGAAGCCGCGAAGAACAACATCGATCCGGCGTGGGTCGCCGCCGAGATCCGCGCCGAAAGCATCTTCAACCCGCGCGCGCGTTCCAGCGCCAATGCGATGGGCCTGATGCAGGTGTTGCCGAGCACTGGCGCTGCGACGGCGCGGCGCATCGGCCTGCCCTACGGCGGCGCGGAAAGCCTGTACGAGCCCGACACCAACATCGCACTCGGTTCGGCCTACCTGCGGCAGATGCTCGACAAGTACGGCCAGGCGCATTACGCCATCGCCGCGTACAACGCCGGTCCGGCGCCTGTGGCGCGCTGGCAGTCGCAACGGCCCGGTTTCGAGCCGGACTTCTGGATCGAAACCATGAGCTACAAGGAAACCCGCGAATACGTGCCGCGCGTTCTAGCCTTCAGCGTGCTCTACGACTGGCGCTTGAACGGCAACGCGCTGTCGGTGAGCGACCGCATCCGCGGCAGGACCAGCGGCCCGCGCAAGGCGTTTGTCTGTCCGTTGGCGACGTCCTAGCACGGCAACCAGAGCGTGGGCCTTGACGCAGGGCACTCGGCAAAACCCAGGCGGCACGCTCCGGCGCCCGCAGGAACTCCTCGGGGGACAATGGCCCCATGAAGACCTATCTCGTTGGCGGCGCCGTCCGCGACCGCTTGCTCGGGTTACCACCAGGCGACAACGATTTTGTCGTTGTCGGTGAAACCGTCGCATCGATGCTCGCCGCCGGCTTCAAGCAGGTGGGACGCGATTTTCCCGTGTTCCTGCATCCGCAGAACGGAGAGGAATTTGCACTGGCGCGTACCGAACGCAAATCAGGGCGCGGTCATCACGGGTTCGAGGTGCATGCCGATCCATCGGTGACGCTGGAGGACGACCTGCAACGGCGCGACTTCACCATCAATGCCATCGCGCAGGATGCGGACGGCAGCCTCTCCGATCCGTTCGGCGGCGAGAACGACATCAAGGCGCGCATCCTGCGCCATGTCGGGGCCGCCTTCGGCGAGGATCCTTTGCGGGTGCTGCGCGCTGCGCGTTTCATGGCGCGCTTCGCCTTCCTCGGCTTCCGCGTCGCGCCGGAAACAATGGAGCTGATGCGCGCGATGGCGTCGTCGGGCGAACTCGCCGAACTGGTCCCCGAGCGCGTCTGGCAGGAACTGCAGCGCGCACTCAAATCGCCGACGCCCTCGGCGTTCCTCGCGACGCTGCGCGACTGCGGTGCGCTGGCACAGGTATTGCCGGAAGTCGATGCGCTCTACGGCGTGCCGCAACGGCCCGAATACCATCCGGAAGTCGATACTGGCATCCACCAGCAGCTGGTCAGCGACATGGCGGCGCGGCTGGCGCCAGGCGACGCCGTGATCGGCTTCGCCGCGTTGACCCATGACCTGGGCAAGGCGCTGACACCCGAAGACGTCTTGCCCAGGCACATCCAGCACGAGCAACGCGGCATCGCGCCGTTGCGCGTCCTGTGCGATCGGCTCAAGGTCCCCGGCGAGCATCGGGGCCTCGCCGAGATCGTTTGCCGCGAACACCTCAACGTGCATCGTCTGTTCGAACTGCGCGACGACACCGTGCACGACCTGATC
>JBDSEX010000055.1:0-2837 GCA_039919835.1 Luteimonas sp. | reverse complement strand
GGCCCTTGAGGTTGTCGAAGACCGCAAGCTCCTCCGACAGCATCAACAGGATGTCGGGCGTACCGAGTTCGTCCGGCTTGTCGCCGCCGGCCAGGCGCGGTTCGATGTAACCGATGCACTCGAAACCGAACCAGCCGACCAGTCCGCCAGTGAAGCCTGGCAAGCCATCGAGCTTCGGCACCGAATGTTCGACGCGCAGGGCCTCGACCTCGGCGAACGGATCGGCCACGACGCGCGACTCCACCAGTTCGCCGTGTTCGGTGACATACAAGGTATGGCCGGCGAAGGCGTAGACCCGGCGCGCGGGCAAACCGATGATCGAATAGCGGCCGAACCGTTCGCCACCCTCGACCGACTCGAACAGGTACGTGTGCGGCCCATCGGCAAGTTTCAGATAGACCGAGAGCGGCGTATCGAGATCTGACAGGACCTCGCGCACGACAGGGATGCGGGTATGGCCGTCAGCGGCGTGTTGCTGGAAGCGTTCTTGCGTGATCACGTGGCATGACCTTCAGGGACGAGGGGACAGAAATGACGATGGCGTGCGGCCACCATCGCCAACTCCGGTCGGCGCACATCTCGGCATGAAGCACGGTTTGCAAGTTCGCAGGAAGCGTCATGCGAATACTGTAGCGACTCGACCGCCAAGCTGCACGGCTGTTCGTTTTTCGGCGAAACGTAACTGTGGCTCAAGGTTGGGCGACTCCACCGTCAGCTGCACGGCTTTCCTGTGCGAAGTGAAAGCGAATTCCGACTCCTGTTTTCGTGCGGTTCTTGCCTTGCCCTCTACGCGCCATAAAGCGCGCCGGGCACCGCAGGGCGGCGCGGCCGCAGAGGCGCCCATGTCTGAGCACAGCGAGTTTGGGCGCCGTGCCGCGTCGACCGAGGAGCGCAGGGCACCGCCGAAGGCGGCGCGTGTCCGGCGAAGATGGTTCTGGTTACTTTTGCCGAAACAAAAGTGCCCCGCCGTCAGGCGGAAGCTCTTGATCCTGCCTTACCTCGGAGCAAGGTCGAATCTGGTTGGTCGCAAGCAACGGACACCCCGCCGGCAAATGCATCCGCACCCGCTTCGGCACGCATTCGATGCGGAATCGCCCGGACTCGACCGGTTCACCATCAAGATTCAACGTCAGCGGCTCAAGCGCATCGATCGCCACCCATCGCAACTGCTTCCTCACCGCGACGCGATCGAGTGCCGCTTCCCTGCCTTCGGTGATCAGCGTGCCGATGGTTGCGCCGATCTCGCCGTCCAGTTCCGGCACGATGGTGCAATCGAGCAGGCCATCGTCGATCAGCGCATCGGGACACAGGGCCTGCCCTCCGCCGGCCTGTTTGCCATTGCCGATGCCCAGCGCGATGAAGCCGCCTTCCCATGCGAAATCGTCACCGGTGATGCGCGCCTGGATCGGATCGATGCGGCCGAGCTTGCTCATGCCGGTGATCAGGTACGCCAGCCCGCCGAGCATTTTTTTAAGGCCTTCGCTGGTTTCGACGGTGACGTCGGTACCGAAACCGCCGCTGGCGAGGTTGGCCGCCCAATGGGTTTCGCCGTTTGCTTCGAGCTTGAGCAGGTCGATCGCTTGCGCGGCAACCGCGTGGATCAACTCGAAGGCATCCAGCGCGGGCACCGGGATCCGGGCGGCAGTGGCGAAATCGTTGGCCGTGCCCAGTGCAAGCACGCCGATGCTCGGCAACGCGTCCGCGTTGGTATCGCGGTGCGCCAAGACGGTTGCCACCGCGCTCAGGGTGCCGTCGCCGCCGGCCGAGATGATGGTGTCGACCCCATCCTCGATCGCCTCGTTGACGTAGCGCTCCGCATCGCCTTGTTCCCATGACACGCGCACGCTGATCCGTATCCCGCGCGCGCGCATCGTCGTAACCGCTTCGCGCAAGGGATCGTCTCCGGCGGATTTGCCGTTGAGGATCAGGCGCCAGCGGAGCTGCGGAATATCGGCCATGCGTCAAAGGCTAACAGGGCGGCCGGTCGGATGATGTCGTCGCGTCGTGTCACGGCCGCACGTGCCATGGCCAGGCGTGCGGATGCGCTGGCGGATTTCAAGACCTCGCGGCAACCACCGCCCCAATCTATCGTCCCGCGGCAGTTACGGCGTCCCGCATCCGCCGGATCACACCAGCGTAGTCGGCTTGGCCAAAAATCGCCGAACCCGCGACGAACGTGTCGGCGCCCGCCGCCGCGATCTCGCCGATGTTGTCCGGCTTGACGCCGCCATCGATCTCCAGCCGGATGGACCTTCCGCTGCGCTCGATGCGCTCGCGCACGCGGCGCAACTTGTCCAGCGCGGACGGAATGAAACTTTGCCCGCCGAATCCGGGATTCACCGACATCAGCAACACCATGTCGAGTTCGTCGAGCACGTAGTCCAGCACCTCGATCGGCGTCGCAGGGTTGAGCACCAGTCCCGCCTGGCAGCCGTGCGACTTGATCAGTTGCACGGTGCGGTGCACATGCGCGCTGGCTTCCGGATGGAAGCTGATCATGCTGGCACCCGCCTTGGCGAAATCGGGGACGATGCGGTCCACCGGCTCGATCATGAGGTGCACGTCGATCGGCGCGGTGACGCCATGTTTGCGCAGCGCTTCGCACACCAGCGGGCCGATGGTCAGGTTGGGCACGTAATGGTTGTCCATCACGTCGAAGTGCACCCAGTCCGCGCCGGCCGCGAGCACGTTGTCGACCTCCTCGCCCAGCTTGGCGAAGTTGGCCGAGAGAATGGAGGGAGCGATGACGCATGGGGCCATGGCGCGGCGGTCCGTGGATGGATGCCGAAATCGCGGCATCGTCGCGGCGATTCTAACCGCAGGGCCGCGTACGTCGA
>JBDSEX010000326.1:0-2919 GCA_039919835.1 Luteimonas sp. | reverse complement strand
CTCGACGAGTTCCGCGTCCTGAACGAGGACGGCCTGCGTTACGCCGATGAGTTTGTCCGCCACAAGATCCTCGATGCGATCGGCGACCTGTACCTCACCGGCCACCCCATCGTCGGCGCCTACGAGGGCTTCAAGTCGGGCCATGCGCTCAACAACAAACTGGTCCGATCCCTCATGGCCGACGCCAGTGCATGGGAAGAGGTCACTTTCGAGGACACGGCCGACGCACCCGTGTTGTACGGCAGCGCGGTCCACGCCTGACCTCCCGTCCGCCGCGCCTCGGCCGACTGGACTACTCACCTTTGTGACCAAAGCGTGAAGCGAATCGGTCCGATTAACGAGATCGCATCACATTTTTAGCGATCTATTAACGAATACAAGGGGTTAGCCGGGTACCATGCCCGCTGCCGGTTAAGCTGCGGGTAGGAAAACGTCATCCGCAGGCGTAATCGGCCAGTCAGTTTTCCCTGTCGGTTTTGCCAGGATCGGCATCTTTCAGGGACGCGAGGGCGGCTTGCAACGCTTCGGAAGCGGCGGCCGACATCGGTATCGCTGTCCGCTCCAACCGCATCGGCGGTGTGCGCGGAGCAGTTGTCGCCTTGACGACAACCTCGGCGGCATCGAGCCCGATGGAACGGGCCGCAACCAGGAGTTCGGGGGCGGCAAGCCGGACTTTGGTTCGCCAGATCGGCGAATCGACCACAAAAACGAGTGTGCCGTTCGAGAAGTTCGCAAGGCGCAGGTGCGCAGCGAACGCAGATGGCAGACAGGGGCGTAACCGCCGGTCCAGCGCATCGAGCCACAAGGCCCGGCGCAGCGGATCGCCGGCCGGTTCCGCGAGCAGCGCATCGAGCGCAGGCCGCGGCACGGACGGACGATTCGCACGGGGCTTGGCATCGGACATCGGAATTCAATGAGCTTTCAGAACATCGTCAACAATACGCGTGAGTGGACGGTCAATGTCCGGTCGCGCGCACGCACCCTGGTGGGTTCACGTCCTGCCACCGCCGCAATGGTGCTCGCGGCTGCCGGCATGGTCGTGGGTGTGGCCGCCAGCAGCGGTGTCGACCATCTTCGCGTGACCCGGCTGCAGGCCAAGGTCGCGCATCAGCAGGCCAGCCTTGACGACGCGCGCAGCGAGGCGCAACGCGAGATCAACGCAATGGCAGCGCGGCTCGGCGAATTGCAGGCGGAGGCCAACCGTCTCAATGCGCTCGGCGACCGCCTGACCCGCATCGGCCAGCTTCAGGACGGCGAGTTCGATTTCGACAAGCCGGTGGGGGTCGGCGGCGCGGGCCCGGTCCGCGACATGGCGCCGCACGAATTGCACGGCGGGCTCGCACAACTGGGCGCGCAGTTCGATGCGTCGGGCAAGCAGCTGTCGGTGCTGGAGTCGCTGTTGTTCAGCCGCGAACTCGATCGCAACGCCGTGCCGTCGCGCGAGCCGATCCTCGACAGCTACATCACTTCCGGGTTTGGCGGGCGCGCCGATCCATTCGGCGGCGGTTCGCAGTTCCACAAGGGTATCGATTTCGAGGCCAACGTCGGTGATCCCGTGTTGTCGGTTGCCGACGGCGTGGTGAGCTATTCGGGCGTGCGCAGCGGTTACGGCAACGTCATCGAGATCGATCACGGCAATGGTTACGTCACCCGTTATGCGCACAACTCCCGCCTGCTGATGCGCGTCGGCGACCTGGCGCGTATCGGCCAGCAGATCGCCAAGGCCGGCTCCACGGGCCGTTCGACCGGGGCGCACGTGCATTTCGAAGTGTGGGAGAACGGCCGCGTGGTCAACCCGCGGAAGTTCATCGGCGACAAGCGCGCGGTGACCCGCGCCTGATCCACAGCGGGCCACGACCCGCCGACGCATTTTTGCTTCAGTCCAACGTCAACCGATCGCGGCTTGATCCGTTCCCACAACCCCTCCACACGTGCCTTGTAAAAGCGCCCCCTGATCCGGCCCATCGCGGCGAGGCCTCTACTGGCGTTCGCGATCGTGCAAAGCCAGTGGCTTGTAAGCGCGTCCGGTCACCCCCAGCTACAATACGCGTTGCCAAAAGGGTGCCCTGCGCCCTTTTTTATTGTCGGGCGCTGCCCGGCTTTCGCCCGCGCGGTGCGCGGCGTCCCCAATCCGGTCCGGTCACTCCCATGCTCAACAGCTTGCTCACCCGCGTTTTCGGCAGCCGCAACGATCGCCAGCTCCGCCAGCTCGATCGCATCGTCAGCAAAGTCAATGGACTCGAAGCCGGAATGAAGGCTCTGTCCGACACCGAGTTGCAGGCCAAGACCTCGGAATTCCAGCAACGCGTCGCCAACGGCGAAACCCTCGACAAAGTCCTGCCCGAGGCCTTCGCCGTCTGCCGGGAAGCCTCGGTGCGCGTGCTCGGCATGCGCCATTACGACGTGCAGCTGATCGGCGGCATGGTGCTGCACATGGGCAAGATCGCAGAGATGCGCACCGGCGAAGGCAAGACCCTGGTCGCGACGTTGCCCGTGTACCTCAACGCACTGACTGGAAAGGGCGTCCACGTCATCACCGTCAACGACTACCTGGCCCGCCGCGACGCGGCGTGGATGGGCAAGGTGTACACGTGGCTGGGACTGACGGTGGGCGTGGTGTATCCGGGCATGCCGCATTCCGACAAGAAAGGCGCCTACGGTTCCGACATCACCTACGGCACCAACAACGAATTCGGCTTCGACTACCTCCGCGACAACATGGCGCTGGCGAAGGAGGATCGGCACCAGCGCGGCCTCAATTACGCGATCATCGACGAGGTCGATTCGATCCTGATCGACGAAGCGCGCACGCCGCTGATCATTTCCGGCCCGGCCGACGAATCGCCGGAGCTGTACGTGCGCGTCAACCAGATCATCCCGAAGCTGTCTCGCCAGGACCAGGAAGATGGCGAGGACGGC
>JBDSEX010000273.1:0-3963 GCA_039919835.1 Luteimonas sp. | reverse complement strand
CATGGACATCATTCCGGTGTTTGGGGACGCCGCAGGCGTCCATGGCATGGTTGCAGCGTCGCCTGGGTCGCCTCCCCTGTCGTGCTTGGCCGGCCGTTCGAAACGCAGCCAATGCGGCCCAAGGCATGCGCTAGCGGCGTTCGTGATTCCACAGCACCTCGCCGTGGCCACTGGCGCGCGCCAGCACGCGCGACAGCACGAACAACAGATCCGACAGGCGATTCAGATATCGAATCGCTTCCGGCCGCACCGGATCGTGATGCGCAAGTGTCACGGTGTCGCGCTCGGCGCGGCGCACGACGGTGCGCGCGACATGGCAACGCGCCGCGGCCTCGCCCCCGCCGGGCAGGATGAAATCCTTCAGCGGGGGCAATGCTTCGTTGTAGTGGTCGAGATGCTGTTCGAGCGCGGTGATATCGCTGTCGTTGATCGCGGCATGTCCGGGGATGCACAGCTCGCCGCCGAGGTCGAACATCTGGTGCTGCACGGTGGTCAGCAATGCGCGGATGTCTTCGGCGATGTCCGACGCAAGCACCAGCCCGATGGCAGAGTTGGCTTCGTCGACGGTGCCGTATGCGCAGACCCGCGCCGAGTCCTTGGCGACGCGGCTGCCGTCGCCCAGGCCCGTGGTGCCGTCGTCGCCGGTCCTGGTGTAGATTTTCGAGAGGCGATTGCCCATCGTGCGGTCCGCCGCGCTATGCGATCAACGGCGGAGAGTGTCCGCGGAGCCGTCACGCTCGGGCGCGCGCAGCGCCGGCATCGTCTTCGCGATCAGCATATGCAAGACAGCGGCGATGCCGACATAGATCGCGGTGGTCTGCATGAACGGCCACAACCAGTCGTTGTAGTTCTTGGCCCATCCCGCGAACGTGGGGTTGGCGACCACATCGCTGAGCCAGTAGAAGCCACCCTGCGAAAACAGCTGGCAAAACACGACGGCGACGAACAGGCTGGCCGCGGTAACGCCGAGCGTGCGCCAGCGGATGCCCTCACTGTGGCGCTGCAGCCACGAACCACCCATCCATAAGCTGAAATACGCCGGCAGCAGGAACCAGTAGCCCGGCGACACGCAGTAGTGCTGCCAGAAGTTCATGCCCTGCGCGGTGATGACGAAGTAATCGACGGCGACGGCGATCGCCATCAGCAGGGGAAACGCCCAGCGCGTCCAGCTGCGAAGGTAGAACCCGCCGATGAAGAATGCGGCCCACGATGCATCGGGAATGGCCTCGAAATGATTGCCGCGCGTGGCGACCATCAGGATCAGCAGCAGCGTCAGGACGATGGCACGCTGGGTGTTGCTCAGGTTCATTGCGGTCTCTCCGTGCAGATGGCGGCATTCTACTCCACGCACCTCGGCAGCCAGGCACGCGCGGGTATCATTCGACGATGCAAGCAGATGCGACACGAGGTCGGCATGACCTCGTCACCCACGACCTCATCACCGACGACAGCATCACCCACGACATCCTGATCGTGGGCGGCGGCCTGGTCGGCGCGAGCCTCGCCATTGCACTGGATCGCCTTGGGCTGGACGTCGGCATGGTGGAAGCCACGCCGCCCGGTGCGTTGCCGCCGGTGTTCGACGAGCGCAACCTGAGTTTTGCGGCCGCCACCGTCAACGCATTGACCGCGCTGGGCGTGATGCAGAAGTTGCAGGCGTCGCCCGCGCCGATCCGGCGCATCCATGTCAGCCGCAAGGGAGACTTCGGCCGGGTCAAGCTCGAGGCGACCGACTATGGACGTGATGCCTTCGGGCAGGTCGTGGTCGCGCGGGCGTTCGGGGATGCGCTGGAAGCGCGACTGGGCGAGTTGCAGAATCTGACGCGTTATCGGCCATCGCGTTTCGCCGGCACCGACGCAGCGAATGCAGGGTATCGCACGATCCTGGTCGAGGATCCTGCGTCACCCGAGCCGCAGTCGATCAAGGCACGCCTGATCGTCGCTGCGGACGGCACGCGCAGCACGATCCGCGATGCGCTCGGCATTGCCACCGACGAACACGACTATGCGCAGACGCTGCTGGTGGCGCGCATCCGAGCCCAGCGCGCGCCCGACGGCACCGCTTACGAACGCTTCGGCAGCGATGGCCCGACGGCGCTGCTGCCGCGGGGCGATCGGCATTTCGGCGTGATCCACGGCGTCGCGCGACGCGATGTCGATGCGGTGATGGCGTCATCGGACGTGGAGTGGCTCGCACGCCTGCAAGGGGCGTTCGGCTGGCGCGTCGGCAAGTTGTTGTCGAGCGGGCCGCGCAGTGCATACCCCGCCATCCGCGTCGTCGCAACGCGCACCACGACGGAACGCGCCGTGCTGGTCGGCAATGCGGCACAGACCATCCATCCCATCGGCGCGCAGGGATTCAACCTCGGGTTGCGCGATGCATTGACGTTGGCCGAACTCATCGAGCAACACGACGGCGATCCCGGTGATGCGGCGCTGCTGGCCGCCTATGCCGAACGTCGCCGTGAAGATCGGAGCCGCACGCTGGCATTCTCCGATGGCCTGGCGCGGATCACGTCGAACGATGCGTCGCTGCTGCGACCGTTGCGGAGCCTCGGCATGATGGCGGCCGATGCCGTGCCGTCCGCGCAGGCGATGCTGGTCGGCGGCGCCATGGGTTATCGCGCCGATGTGCCAGCGTTGTGCCGCGAGGTCGCGCCATGAACCGGCGTGCAGGCAGCGACGTGGTGATTGTCGGCGGCGGCGTGGTGGGCGCGACGTGCGCGCTTGCGCTCGCGGCGGTGGGTATCGACGTCGCGCTGGTCGAAGCGGTCGAGCCGCCGCGCTGGTCGCCGGAACATCCCGACCTGCGCGTGTACGCGTTCGCACCGGACAACGCGGCATTGCTCGACGGGATCGGCATCTGGTCCGGGATCCAGGCGGCACGGACGCAACCCTATCGCCGCATGCGCGTCTGGGATGCGGCCGGCGGTGGGGAACTCGCCTTCGACGCCGATGCATTCGGCCGCACCGAGCTTGGCTGGATCATCGAGCACGGGTTGCTGGTGGATCGCCTCTGGCATGCGTTATCGAAAGCGGGCGTGCAGCTGCACTGCCCGGCACGCGTCGAGTCACTGGAACAGCACGAACAAGGCGTGCGGCTGAGACTCGACGACGGCGCACGTGTCGACGGGCGCCTGCTGATCGCAGCCGATGGCGCGGGATCCACGGTCAGGATGCTTGCAGGCCTGGACGTTGCGACGCACGACTATGCGCAGCGCGGACTGGTCGCCTATGTGCAGACAGAACTTCCACACCTGGACACGGCATGGCAGCGTTTCCTGCCCGGCGGTCCGCTGGCGGTGCTGCCGTGTACCGGCGGGCGCAGTTCGATCGTCTGGACGCTGCCGGAGGCGGACGCCGCACGCCTGCTTGCCGCCGGCGACTACGCCTTCAACCGCGAGTTGACCCGTGCCTTCGATGCGCGGCTTGGCGGTATGCGCGCGGACTCGAAGCGCCTTGCGTTCCCGCTACGGCGGCAACTGGCGGGACGTTATGTACACGGTCGCGTGCTCGCGATCGGCGATGCGGCGCACGTGGTGCATCCGCTGGCGGGGCAGGGGGTCAACCTTGGACTGCGGGATGTCGCTGCATTGCGCGACAGCATCCGCGATGCGCTGTCGCGCAGTACGGATTTTTCCGCGCCGCAACGGTTGTCGCGCTGGGCGCGGACGCGAAAGAGCGAGAACGCGGCGGCCGCGTACGCATTCGACGGGCTCAACCGGTTTTTTTCCGGCGATGGGATCGCGGCATCCTTGTTGCGCGGACCATTGCTCGGGCTGGCCGGAAAAGTTCCGGCGCTGCCGCATGCGCTGTGGCGCAAGGCGGCGGGGTTGTGACCTCCTGAAGGGACTTTTGGCTCATCCGCATGCCCCGGAACGCACGACGCGGTGACGGCCAGGATCACGCGCGAGCGGTTGTCGCCAATACAGTGATTTCCTCGCGATCGTGATACAGCTGCTT
>JBDSEX010000208.1:0-3042 GCA_039919835.1 Luteimonas sp. | reverse complement strand
GGTGAGCACGGCCACGCTGGACGCCAGCGACGACAGGATCAGGTCGTCGATCTGCAGGCCGCAGCGCTGCACGCACTTGCTGATGTTGGCCGCCGCAGACTGCGCGCAGACGACCAGGTGCGCATGCACTTCCAGACGTACACCCGTCATGCCAACCGGGTTGCGGATGCCTTCCTGCGAATCGTCCAACACGTATTCGCGCGCGATCGCATGCAGGATTTTCTGGTCGGCGGGAATGGCGACGGCCTTTGCCGCTTCCAGCACCCGATCAAGATCGGCGTAGGTCACTTCGCCGTCGCGGATCGGCACGATGCCTGGCGAATTGCGGCATTGCACATGGTTGCCGGAAATCGACGCGTAGACCGAACGGATTTCGCAGCCCGCCATCAACTCGGCTTCCTCGACGGCACGCTGGATCGACTGCACGGTCGATTCGATATCGACCACCACGCCGCGCTTGAGACCGCGTGATTCATGCGAACCGATTCCGATGACCTCGATCGGATTGCCGGGCGAATATTCACCGACCAGCGCCACCACTTTGGAAGTGCCGATGTCGAGACCGACGATCAGCGATTTGTCGCCTTTGCGGTTCATGTAGGTGCCTGTGTGGTTGCGGCTCGTCCCGCTGCTGCAGCGGGAGGGCGGGAAGGAGTGCCATCGAATCGCGGAAGAACGCGCGATCCCTCGCCAATACCCTGTTGGTTCGGCAGGGGCATGCGCTCGCTCGTTGCGTCCGTCCAGACCAATGCAAACCCGTTGGTATAGCGGAGGTCCGCGCGCGCAAGCCGCCGTTGCTGCTGCGCAAGCAAGCGCGGCAGCAATCGCGAGAAACGCGACAGCCGCGCCTTCGCATCGCTGCGGCCGATGACGACTTCGGTACCGTTGCCAAGCGTCAGCGACCAGCTGCCGCGCTCATCCTGGGCGAGGCCGCGCACGTTGATGCCACCGGGCGACAACAACGCGCGCGATTCGTTGTAGAGCGCGACCACTTCGGCGACGCGCGCGGGATCGCCGTCGAGTTGCGGCAAGCCGTTCGGAAGAGGCGCGCCACGCACGCTCTTGATCGGGAACAGCCGGCCATGTTCGGACAACAGCTTGTCGTCGCCCCAGCGCGCGAACGGCGTGTGTTCGACGATGCGGATCTCGAGGATGTCCGGCCAGCGCTTGCGCACTTCCGCGCGTTCGACCCAAGGCAATTTCGCCACGGCGGACTGCGCATCCTCGAGCCGCACGGCGAAGAAACCGTCCTTGGCATACGGCATCACGGTCGCGCGCAGTTGCTGTGGATCAACGCGCTCGAATTGGCTGGTGACGCGCAGCGTGCGCAAGGGCCAGCGATCACCGGCGACCCAGCCGTTGACCACCGCGGTCACGGGCAAGACGACCAGTGCGATGGCGATAAGCCACGCAAGGAAGCGGAGGACCGCGTTCATGCGCCGGCCTCCGTCAGCGTCATCTCAAGGATCCGCCAGCACAACTCGTCGAATTCGATGCCGATCTCGCGCGCCGCCTTGGGTACCAGCGAATGACTGGTCATGCCGGGCGCGGTGTTGACTTCGAGCAGTTGGAATTTGCCGGTCGCACGGTCACGCATCACGTCGACGCGGCCCCATGCAGTGCAACCGGCGGCATTGAACGCGGCCAGGGCGACCTGGCGGACTTCTTCCTCGTCCAGCCCTAGCAAACCCGGGCACAGATACTGCGTGTCCTCCGCGACGTACTTGGCGTGATAGTCGTAGTACTCACCACTCGGCACGATACGGATGGAGGGCAACGCGCGGCCGTCGAGGATGCCGACCGTGAGTTCATCGCCAACGATCAGCTGTTCCATCAGCAGCTCGCCGGGATACTCAGCCGCGAAATCGATGGCTTGCTGGAGATCGCCATCATTGAAAACCCGATGGATTCCCACGCTCGAGCCTTCGACTGGCGGCTTCACGATCACCGGCAATCCGAAGTCGCGTACGGCCGCGCCGACATCAACGCCTTTGGGCAAGCGCCGGTAACGCGGGGTCGGCAATCCGGTCGACAACCAGACCTGCTTGGTGCGCGTCTTGTCCATGCCCAGCGCGGACCCGAGCACGCCCGAACCCGTGAACGGCACGCCGAGCCCCTGCAACAGACCCTGAAGCACGCCGTTTTCGCCATCGCCGCCGTGCAGGATGTTGAACACGCGATCGAACTGCCTGTCGTTCAATTCCCGGATGAGATTCGGAATGCCGTCGACGGCATTCGCATCGATGCCTCGGCCGCGCAGTGCATCGAGCACGTTGCGGCCTGAATCCAGCGACACCTCGCGCTCTGAGCTGCTGCCACCCATGAGCACGGCGACGCGGCCAAAAGCAGCCGGGTCGTTGATGCGCAGCGCTGGAATCCTGGTACTCACTTCAGTGCTTGTCCTGTTCGGTGCCGCTTGCGGTGAACCCATGGCGGGCGAGTTGCTGGGCGGCCTGGCCGATGTCGCCTGCACCCATCATCAAAAGCAGGTCGCCATCGCGCAACACGTCCGCCAGAACACCCGTCAACTCGCCGGCGTTGCCGACGACGACCGGGTCGACGCGCCCACGCGTGCGGATCGCGCGCGCCAGTGATTTGCCATCGGCGCCAGCAATCAGTGCCTCGCCGGCCGGGTAGACTTCGGTCAGCACCAGCGCATCGACGCTCGACAACACCGCCGCGAATTCGTCGAACAGGTCGCGCGTGCGGCTGTAGCGATGAGGCTGGAAGGCGACCACCAGACGTTTGTCCGGCCAGCCGCCGCGAGCGGCCTCGAACACCGCCGCGAGTTCCTTCGGGTGATGGCCGTAATCATCGACCAGGATGGCGTGGCCACCGCCGGGCAGCGAGAGCTTCGCGAGCTGATTGAAGCGCCTGCCGATGCCGGCGAAGTGTTCCAGCGCACGCGCGATGGCGTCATTGCCCACGCCCAACTGCCACGCCACCGCCGACGCTGCCAGCGCGTTCTGGACGTTGTGGCGGCCGGGCAGGGCCAGCGTCACCGGCGTGCGCGTGCCGTCAGGCAGGCACAACACGAAATGC
>JBDSEX010000191.1:0-4479 GCA_039919835.1 Luteimonas sp. | reverse complement strand
ACCGTGGCCGACCTTGCGCAGAAGCTCGCGCTCAAGGGCGGCGACGTGGTCAAGATGCTGTTCAAGATGGGCGTCATGGCGACGATCACCCAGACCATCGACCACGATACCGCCGTGCTTGTCGCCGAAGAGCTCGGCCATACCGCCGTGCGCGCCGGCGGCGACGATGCAGAGACCGAACTGCTCGCGCACACCGAGGAAATGCAGGGCGATCGCACGCCGCGCCCGCCGGTGGTTACCATCATGGGTCACGTCGATCACGGCAAGACGTCGCTGCTGGATTACATCCGCCGCACCAAGGTCGCCTCGGGCGAAGCGGGCGGCATCACCCAGCACATCGGCGCGTACCACGTCGAAACCGACAAGGGCGTCATCAGTTTCCTCGATACGCCGGGCCACGCCGCATTCACGCAGATGCGCGCGCGCGGTGCGAAGTTGACCGACATCGTGATCCTGGTGGTCGCCGCCGACGACGGCGTCATGCCGCAGACCATCGAAGCGGTGCAGCACGCCAGGGCGGCGAAGGTGCCGCTGATCATCGCCGTCAACAAGATCGACAAATCGGACGCCGATCCGTCGCAGGTCAAGAACGGACTGCTCGCGCATGAAGTGGTTGCCGAAGAGTTTGGCGGCGATACCCAGTTCGTCGAAGTTTCGGCCAAGACCGGCCAAGGCATCGACGCATTGCTGGACGCCGTCCTGCTTCAGGCGGAAGTTCTGGAGCTGAGTGCAGTCACCGACTCGCGCGCCACCGGCGTCGTGATCGAATCTTCGCTCGACAAGGGGCGCGGCCCGGTCGCAACCGTGCTGGTGCAGCAGGGCACGCTGAAGAAGGGCGACTACCTGGTCTGCGGCGTGCAGTACGGCCGCGTGCGCGCCCTGTTCGACGAGGCCGGCAACCAGGTACCAAGCGCAGGCCCGTCGATCCCGGTGCAGGTTCTTGGCTTGTCTGGCGTGCCGGATGCGGGCGACGATTTCGTCGTCGTCGCTGATGAGCGTCTCGCCAAGGAAGTTGCGTTGCAGCGCGATACCAAACGCCGCGAGTCGCGGCTGGTGGGCGTGCCGGGCAACCGCATGGAAGACATCATGGCGCAGATGGGGCAGGCCGGCGAAGGCCAGTTGTCGCTGAACCTGGTCATCAAGGCGGACGTCCAAGGTTCGGTGCAGGCGCTGCGCGAAGCCCTCACCGCGCTGTCCACCCCGGCAATCCGCATCAACGTCATCAGTTCCGGCGTCGGTGGCATCACCGAATCCGATGCCAACTCGGCGGCAACGTCCAAGGCCACCATCATCGGCTTCAACGTGCGCGCCGATGCCTCGGCGCGCCGCGTGATCGAATCCAATGGCGTCGACCTGCGCTACTTCTCGATCATCTACGACGTCATCGACCAGGTGAAGCAGGTCGCTTCCGGCATCCTCGGCGTGGAAATCCGCGAAGAGATCATCGGCACTGCCGAGGTGCGCGACGTGTTCCGCAGTTCGAAATTCGGAGCGGTGGCCGGCTGCTTCGTGGTTGAGGGCGTGGTCAAGCGCAACAAGCCGATCCGAGTGCTGCGCGAAAGCACGGTCATCTTCGAAGGGGAGCTGGAATCTCTGCGCCGCTTCAAGGAAAACGTGGATGAGGTACGCAACGGCACGGAATGCGGCATCGGCGTGAAGCGCTACGACGACATCAAGCCCGGCGACCAGATCGAGTGCTTCGAGCGCATCGAAGTGCAGCGGACGCTCTGATGCGGAATCCGGTTGCCGAGGCTCGGTGACCGGACAGTCAACCCGCCGTGCGGCCGTTCCCCGGCGCGCGGTTCATCGCTACCGGTTCCGACGTTTAAATGCCCATCAAATCCTTCCACCGCAGTGACCGCGTCTCCGCCCAGCTCCGCCGCGATCTTGGCACGCTGGTGCACGAGGCCGTGCGCGAGCATGGGTTGCCGTCGGTCAGCGTGTCGGATGTAGAAGTCACGCGCGATCTTGCGCACGCCAAGGTGTTCGTGACCGCCTTGCAGGCCGAGCGTTCGGCCGAAGCGGTCAAGGGTCTCAAGGAGCATGCCAAGGAAATCCGCTACCAGCTGGGGCGAGCGATGAAACTTCGGCACGTGCCGGAACTTCACTTCCACTACGACGATTCGGTTGATCGCGGCGAACGGATCGACAACCTGCTGCGCGACCATCCCGACCTGCAGGACAACGACAGCGACGACTGACGCTTGCTTCGCAAGGAGCGGCGGAAGTCGCGACAAATGCCTCCGGGAAATTCGTGACTGTCCGTTAGCGGCTGTTGTCGTCACTCCCACTTCCACCATTCCGGTCATTCGCTCCTACAATGCCGCGATGGTCCAAAAAACGCGCACGCAGTTCCGCAAACTCGACGGCATCCTGCTGCTCGACAAACCGCGCGGCCTGAGTTCCAACGCCGCGTTGCAGGTCGCGCGGCGCCTGTTCCGCGCCGACAAGGGCGGACACACCGGCAGCCTGGATCCACTTGCCACCGGGCTGCTGCCGATCTGTTTTGGCGAGGCGACCAAGATCGCTGGCGGCCTGCTGGGCGCACGCAAGGCCTACACCACCGTCGCCAAGCTCGGCATCACCACCGACACCGACGACGCGGAAGGCCAGCGGCTGCGCGAACGCCCGGTCCCGCACCTGACCATCGACGCCATCGATGCCGCATTGCACGCACTCACCGGCCGAATCCAGCAACGCCCGCCAATCTATTCCGCGCTCAAACGCGGCGGCGAGCCGTTGTACGCAAAGGCGCGCCGCGGGGAGATCGTCGAAGTCGAAACGCGCGAAGTCGATGTCCATTCCTTTGAGCTTCTGTCGGCAAACGATCTTCTCGATGGCGATGTCCAACAGTTGCGTCTGCAAGTGGAATGCGGGTCCGGCACCTACGTTCGCAGCCTGGTGCGCGATCTCGGCGAGGCGCTTGGTTGCGGCGCGCATGTCGCCGAGTTGCGGCGGCTCTGGGTCGATCCCTTCCGCGACCCGCGGATGTGGACGCTTGACGAGCTGGAGACGCTCGCCGCGCGCAGCGAGCGCAGCCTGGAGGCCTGCCTGTTGCCGATCGAGGCGGGCATGGCCGCATGGCCCGAAGTCCGCGTGACGATGGCGCAGGCACAGCGACTGGGCCTGGGGCAAAGTGTTGCGGACGAGGCGTTCACACCACCCGGAGAGGTCGCGATCTACGGCGAGGCCGGCCGCGTCCTGGGTCTTGGCAAGGTCGACGATGCCGGTCGCCTGCATCCGCAGCGGTTGTTTGCATGGGCCGTGGTGCAGGTGAACACACGGCAGGAACCATGCCTGGCAAGCCGGTAGCCGGCGTGCCCCCCGATCTCTCGCGCTCTTCAGAATCGAGATTGAGTGCGTTTATTCCATCATTCACGTATTCGCGGGAATGAGGGACAAGCGCACTGACTCCTTGTCCCGCAAGGCCCCGCGGGCTACAATTCCGCGGCCGATTTTCGGCCCATTCCACCCCATTGTTCACGGCGAACCACGCGGTGCGCACGACCGGCATTGCCGATCGGCTGTTTCCGGAACCCGCGTTCCAAGCAGCAGCGTTCCTGCAGGTCCCGCATCCAGAGGTAACAACATGCCCATCGACACCAGCAAGGTCATTGACGACAACAAACGCGCCGACAACGACACCGGCTCACCCGAAGTCCAGGTCGCCCTGATCACCGCGCGCATCGAGCAGCTCTCCGACCACTTCAAGATGCACAAGAAGGACCACCACAGCCGCCGCGGCCTGCTGATGATGGTCAACCGTCGCCGCAGCCTGCTCGACTACCTGCACCGCAAGGACGCCGACCGTTACAAGGCCCTGATCCAGAAACTCGGTCTGCGCCGCTAAACACTTTCCCGACCGCGGCGCAGCGATGCGCCGCGGTCTTGTTTTGTCAGCCACCACTTCCCACACCCGCCGCTCATCACGGCACGCATCTGATACACCCGGCCATCACGCACGATGGCCACCCGGTCGCGGCATGGGTCTCGCCCGGTTCAACCAAGCACGCTCTTCAAGGATCACACCACCGTGGCAAAAATTACCAAGACCTTCCAGTACGGCAACCACCAGGTCACGCTCGAGACCGGTGAAATCGCACGCCAGGCCGGCGGCGCAGTGATGGTGTCGTGCGAAGGCACCATGCTGCTGGTCAGCGCCGTCGCCAACAAGACCGCGCGAGAAGGCCAGGACTTCTTCCCGCTCACCGTCGATTACCAGGAAAAGTTCTATGCCGGCGGACGCATTCCCGGTGGCTTCTTCAAACGCGAAGGTCGCCAGACCGAGAAGGAAACGCTGATCTCGCGACTGATCGATCGCCCGATCCGCCCGTTGTTCCCCGATGGTTTCCGCAACGAAGTGCAGATCATCGCCACGGTGATGTCGATGAACCCCGAGATCGACGGCGACATCCTCGCGCTGCTCGGCGCGTCCGCCGCGCTGGCGTTGTCCGGTGCACCGTTCGATGGCCCGATCGG
>JBDSEX010000155.1:0-3835 GCA_039919835.1 Luteimonas sp. | reverse complement strand
CTCGGCACCAATCTTGGTCAGCGCCGCCGTCAGCGTCGTCTTGCCATGATCCACGTGACCAATCGTCCCCACGTTCACGTGCGGCTTGGTCCGCTCGAATTTACCCTTTGCCATGACTGTCTGCCTTTGAATTTCTAAGTTGAGATTTCCAGGTGTAACTGGCGAACGAATAGCGTTTAATTTTTCTTGATCACCGATTCGGCGATGTTATTCGGCGCTTCGGCGTAATGATCGAATTCCATGGTGAACGTGGCGCGGCCCTGCGACATCGAACGCAACGATGTGGCGTAACCGAACATCTCGCCCAGCGGAACCTGGGCGGTGATGACCTTGCCGCCCGGGCTGTCGTCCTGGCCCTGCAGGATGCCGCGCCGACGGCTGACGTCGCCCATCACGTCGCCAAGGTAATCCTCTGGCGTCACGATCTCGATCTTCATCATCGGCTCGAGCAACACAGGATTGGCCTTGTTGAAGCCTTCCTTGAAGCCCATCGAGCCGGCGATCTTGAACGCCATTTCCGACGAATCGACATCGTGATAAGACCCGTCGATCAGGCGAACCTTGACGTCGACGATCGGGTAGCCTGCCATGACGCCATTGGCGACCGCTTCCTGGATTCCCTTGTCGACTGCCGGGATGTATTCCTTGGGCACCACGCCGCCTACGATCGCGTTCTCGAATTCGTAGCCCTTGCCGCGTTCCTGCGGCTCAAGTTCAAGCCAGACGTGGCCGTATTGGCCCTTGCCGCCCGACTGGCGGACGAACTTGCCTTCGACCTTGACCGCCTTGCGGATGGTTTCGCGATACGCGACCTGCGGCTTGCCGACGTTGGCTTCGACGTTGAACTCGCGCTTCATGCGATCCACGAGGATTTCGAGGTGCAGCTCGCCCATGCCGGAAATGATCGTTTGACCAGATTCCTCGTCGGTGCGCACCCGGAAAGACGGGTCTTCCTGCGCCAGACGCCCGAGCGCCAGACCCATTTTTTCCTGGTCCGACTTTGTCTTGGGTTCGACAGCCATCGAGATGACCGGCTCCGGGAAAATCATCCGCTCAAGCGTGATGATGTGATCCTGCGAGCACAAGGTATCGCCCGTGGTGACGTCCTTGAGACCGACGGCGGCGGCGATGTCGCCCGCGCTGACTTCCTTGATCTCTTCGCGATTGTTGGCGTGCATCTGCAGGATGCGGCCAACGCGCTCCTTCTTGGACTTGATCGGATTGAACACGGCATCGCCGGACTTGAGCGTTCCGGAATAAACGCGGAAGAACGTCAGCGAGCCCACGAATGGATCGGTCATGATCTTGAACGCGAGCGCGGAGAAAGGATCCGTGTCGAGCGCGTTGCGCGTATCTTCCTTCTCGTCGTCGTCGATGCCCTTGACCGGTGGACGGTCGGCCGGAGACGGCAGAAGCTGGATGACAGCGTCCAGCATTGCCTGCACACCCTTGTTCTTGAAGGCGGTGCCGCACAACACGGGAATGACTTCGACCTTCAACGTGCGCTCACGAATGCCCGCGACGATCTCGGCTTCGGTCAGGTCGCCGTCATTGAGATACTTGTCCATCAACTCTTCGGAGGCTTCGGCCGCGGCCTCGACCATGAAGCTGCGCGCCGACGCGCACTTGTCAACGAGATTCGCCGGAATGTCGATGTACTCGAACTTGGTGCCCTGAGACGCGACATCCCACGAGATCGCTTTCATCTTGATCAGGTCGACCACGCCCTCGAAACCTTCCTCGGCGCCGATCGGCACCTGCATCGGCACCGGGTAGGCGCCCAGACGGGTCTTCAGCTGGTCGACGACCTTGTCGAAGTCCGCGCCGGTGCGGTCCATCTTGTTGACGAACGCAAGACGCGGCACGGAATACTTGTTGGCCTGGCGCCACACGGTCTCGGACTGCGGCTGCACCCCACCGACGGCGCACAGCACGAATACCGCGCCGTCGAGCACGCGCAGGCTGCGCTCGACTTCGATGGTGAAGTCGACGTGTCCGGGCGTATCGATGATGTTGAAGCGATGCTGTGGCAGCGAGCTGTCCATGCCGCTCCAGAACGCGGTCGTCGCGGCCGAGGTGATGGTGATGCCGCGCTCCTGCTCCTGCTCCATCCAGTCCATGGTCGCGGCACCTTCGTGCACTTCGCCGATCTTGTGGTTGACGCCGGTGTAGAACAGGATGCGCTCGGTCGTGGTCGTCTTGCCCGCATCGATGTGGGCCATGATGCCGAAGTTGCGATAGCGGTCGATGGGAGTCGTACGGGCCACGGGATTTCTCGACTGTTTTTATTGAAAAGTCAGCGCAGGGATGCGCGGACTGCTGCGAGGGACTCGCAAAAATTTAGTACGCCGCCAGCGGAATGACCCGGGACATGGCGGCGTGGCGCCTGCTTTCGACACCGCAGCAATTGCGTCACGCAGCGAATCAACACTGCGCTGACGCCCGTCCAATCACCAGCGGAAGTGGGCGAATGCCTTGTTCGCTTCCGCCATGCGGTGGGTTTCTTCGCGTTTCTTGACTGCGCCGCCGCGATTCTCGGAAGCATCGATCAACTCGGCAGCGAGCTTGCGCGGCATGCTGTTTTCGCCGCGCTTGCGCGCGGATTCGATCAGCCACCGCATCGCCAGCGCCATGCGGCGGGACGCGCGCACCTCGACCGGCACCTGGTAGGTGGCACCGCCAACCCGACGCGACTTGACCTCGACGGAAGGTGAGATGTTGCCCAGCGCCTTCTCGACCACTTCCAAGGCGTTACTGCTCTTTTCACCGATCACGTCCATCGCGCCATACACGATCTTCTCGGCGACGGACTTCTTGCCGCTGTACATGACCATGTTGATGAAGCGGGCGATCATCTCGCTGCCGTGCTTGGGATCGGGCAGGACATTGCGCTGTGGAGTGGAGCCTTTACGCGACATATCGAATACTCAGTGGCTGGTGCTTGAATCGTGGTGGGTGATTCGTCCGGCAACTGCCAATGACGAACCACAACCGGCTTGTTTAGGATTTCGGGCGCTTGGCGCCGTACTTGGATCGGCTCTGGCGACGCTTGGCAACGCCGGAAGCGTCAAGCGTGCCGCGCACGGTGTGATAACGCACGCCAGGCAGGTCCTTGACGCGACCGCCGCGGATCAGAACCACGCTGTGCTCCTGCAGGTTGTGGCCTTCGCCACCGATGTACGAGATCACTTCGTAACCGTTGGTCAGGCGCACCTTTGCCACTTTACGCAGCGCCGAGTTCGGCTTCTTCGGAGTGGTGGTGTACACGCGCGTGCAGACACCACGACGTTGCGGGCAGTTTGCCAGCGCCGGGGAGGTGCTTTTGTACGTTTCCGGGTTGCGCGGCTTGCGGACCAGCTGGTTGATTGTCGCCATCGTGTTGGATTCTTTTCTTCAGATTGAAGGCCGGAGCCTGGTGTACGAATACGGATGCGTGCGTTGCGAGGGTTGGAAAACGTCCCGGAACGCGTCGCTGGCAATGAAAATCAGGTCGAAAAAATACATTCGGCCGACAAGACCAAAAAGTATAGCTGCCGCAGGGCGTTAGCGTCAACGCACACCGGTGCCATCGTCCCGCCCTCCAGGCCCGAGCACGAGGCGCTCCCTGCGCCTCATTTCGAGGGTCTGGACGGCAGCGATGCCGTCGTTTGAAGCACCATCGAGTGGACGTTCGCGCCTGCGCCCGAACGTCCGGATGGTCACTCGCCCTCGCCCGCTTCCACGGTCTCGACGGCTTCTGACGTGCTGCCGCTATCGCCGGTCAACGCGTCCATCTCGGCCGCAGTCAGGCCCGCGGCATTGCGGCGGCGCTGGTTGTGGTACGCCAGGCCGGTGC
>JBDSEX010000151.1:0-3805 GCA_039919835.1 Luteimonas sp. | reverse complement strand
GTGCTGTCGGATGCGGGCGGGAAGATGCTGGCGAAGGAAGCGGCTGCGGTTGATTTCGTGCGCGATGCCTTTGGTCATCTCAAGGCCATTGCCGCCGATGCGGGAGCGCAGGCGGTTTTGCAGCAGGCCGGCATCGCCAAGGATGCGGGCGTGATCGATGCGAAAGACAGCAAGGGCTTCATCAAGGCCGCGAAGACGCGGCAATGGGATCGCGAAGCGAAGGTGCGGACCTTGCCGTGACCCGGAGGTCATTGGCGACTAAATCGTCATCCCGGCGCAAGCCGGGATGACGGGCTTCAGGATGACGGTACGTGCGATGAGCGGCATCGGGAACGCCTCTGGGACGCGCGACGATTTCGCAATTGACGCGTTCGCGATGATGGATTGAAACGCGCATGCCGCTGCATGACCCCACGGCGTTTCAGAACACCTCGCTCGCCGGTCGCACCTCAATGTGCAATTCCGATGCGAGCAAGCGCATCGCGTCGTCATCCTGGGTCAGGGTGATCCACCCTGCAAACGTGTCGTCGCTGGTCGTGAAGGCCCACAGCATGTAGCCGTATTCCCGCAGGCGGTCGTGGGCGGTCGAGAGCAGGGCGGGCACGTCGGCGTTGTCGAGGAAATCGTCGTCGTCCGGATCCTCAACGCCCCAATCGATGCGCAGGTTCCAGCGCGCGGCCAGTTGCTGCAGGCTGTCGATCAGGCCTGCGGCATCGCCGGCATCGACATGGAAGCCGGACGTCCAGTCGATCACATCGATTACATCCCCCACCCGCGCCTCCGCCGCGTCATCGCCTTCCGCAAGCTCGCGATATGCGGTGAACTGCCGCAACGCGGTCTCCTCGTCGCCCGGATTGACCAGCAGCAGCCATTGCCAGACCAATGCCTCGCCGGTCATCGCATCGGCATCAAGATCGAGGCCGTCCTCGCCGATGTTGCCGAAGTTGTCGTCGGGGTCGAAGTCGCGGTCCGGCATGGATGATTACTTCTTGCCGGCCATCATCTTGTCGTGGCCGGCCTTGAGTTCGGCCGCACTCAGGTCGCCGTCCCCATCGCCGTCCATCATCGCGAACATCGACCGCGAACCGGCAGTGTGTTCTTCGAGCGAAATCATCCCGTCGCCATCGGTATCGATCACCTTGATCTTGTCGGCCGCGGACATCCGCTTGTCAGCGCCGAGCACGCGCTCGCTGGCTTCCATCTCCGCGGCGGTGACGCGGTCGTCACCGTCGGCATCCATCGTGGTGAACATTGCATTGGCACCTTCAGCGTGTTCTTCGGCGGTGACCCGGTCATCGCGGTCCTTGTCCATCATCGCGCGCTGTCCGTCGATGTCGGCGGCCTTGGGAGCCACCGTGTCCATCGTGGGCGCAGGCGCCGGTGCCGGTGCCGTGGGCGGCTCGACCGTCGGCGCAGGTGCGGGAACCGCCACCGCGTCCGGAGCGTTAGTGGCGGCGGGTTCGGTGGTGCGGTCGCCACACCCTGCAACAGTCAAGGCGGTCGCGAGCAACGCTGTCGCAATGCACGGATTTCGATGGGTCATGCCGGTAATCCCTGGTTGTCTGTGGCCGCTGCTGCGCGGCGATGAATGCAACGTGGTGAAAAGAAGCGCCATGAAGCACGCCGAACCAGCGTGACGCACGCATGCCGGGTCTGAGCTTTATGCTACGCGCATCGCAGCCGACGACGCATCACCATGACCGACACCCTGCCCGACCGCCTCTCGCTCAATCCGCGCAGCCCGTACCACAACGCCGACCTGCTCGAACGCGGCGTCGGCATCCGTTTCAAGGGCGAGGAAAAAACCAACGTCGAGGAATACTGCATCAGCGAAGGCTGGATCCGCGTGGTGGCGGGCAAGGCGCTTGACCGGCGCGGCAATCCGATGACGTTCAAGTTGCAGGGAATCGTGGAGCCATATTTCCTCGATCAGGCCTGAGCGAGCGGCATCTTCCCGCGCATTTTTTTTCACGGTCGATCGACACTTGCCCCGGCACACTCCTCCTCCCATCCGAGGAGAACGGCCGTGGCAAAGAAAACCGACTACAACGCCAAGCAGGTCCACGAATTGCTGCTGCAGGCGCTGGAAACAGAACGTGGCGGCATCAAGGTGTACGAGAACGCGATCAAGTCCGCGCAGAACGATGACCTTCGCAAGGAATGGCAGGAATACCTCGCCGAAACACGTCGCCACGAGGAGGTGCTGACGC
The DNA here is from genome assembly GCA_039919835.1 of Luteimonas sp. Lineage (GTDB taxonomy): Bacteria > Pseudomonadota > Gammaproteobacteria > Xanthomonadales > Xanthomonadaceae > JALYOU01. Next base: position 1,595 of record JBDSEX010000151.1, on the reverse strand, counting down.
GCGTCTTCGGGGAGCTGGGAATGGATACCGAAGAACGCAGCCCGGGCCGTGACGTGGTCGCGCACCAGGGTGAGTCGCTGGTCGCCGCCATCCAGATGGCGCGCAAGAACGCGACGCCCGAAGGCGCGGAACTGGTCGCCGGCGAGTGCGTGGTGCTGGCGGAAACGAAGGACCACATGAACTGGGAATTGATCGGCCACGTCGCCGAGCATGGCGCGGGGCCGGAAGCCAAAGTGCTCAAGGCCGCGTATGACGCGGTCGAGGAAGACGAGGATCATCACCTCTACCACACCACCGGATGGACGCGGGAGCTGTGGATCCAGTCGCTCGGATTTCCCGCCGTGCTGCCGCCGCCCGAAGAAATCAGGCAGGTGGAAACCGCGATTGGCGCATCGCGCGCGGAACAGGCGCGCTCCGAGATGCTGTAAGGCCTGCAGGAACGCGAACGACAGCGCCTTGATGGCGCTGTCGTCGTCTGCGGGTACCACTCGGCGAAATTCGCGATGGAGAGTGGCTGGTCATCCCCGCGCAGCAGCGCACCGTACACCCACCCGGCTCACGAGAATTGTCCTGCTGACGAGCCATGGGCCTGGCTTGCCGCCTTGGCGGGAAGACGACGCGAGGGTGCGACAGGTCACGTCCCTCGTCACGCTCCGATCCACCGAAAGCGGCACCATGGCCCCATGTCAGTTCCCAGCGTTCCACTGCCCGCGCCGTCGCTGACCGAAGACCAGGCGCGCGCCTACATGCACCAACTGCTGTCGGCCATGAGCAAGGCCGGTGGGTCGGACCTGTTCATCGCGCACGATTTCCCGCCCAGCATGAAGGCCAACGGCCAGATGCAGCCGTTGAGTGACGCGCCGCTGACCGGCGAAGTCACCGCGCTGCTGGCGCACGCGATGATGAATCCGCGCCCGCGCGAGGAGTTCGCGCGCGAATTCGAGTGCAACTTCGCGATCATGGTGCCGGGCGTGTCGCGTTTCCGCGTCAATGTGTTCATGCAGCAGGGTTACGCCGGCATGGTGCTGCGCACGATCGCGGCCGAGATTCCCAACTTCGCGCAGCTGCGCCTGCCGGAAATCCTGCGCGACGTGGTGATGAACAAGCGTGGGCTGGTGCTGCTGGTTGGCGGTACCGGATCGGGCAAGTCGACGTCGCTGGCGGCCATGATCGACCATCGCAATGCCACCTCGCCCGGCCACATCATCACCATCGAGGACCCGGTGGAATACGCGCATCGATCGAAGCGATCGCTGGTGACGCACCGCGAGGTCGGCGTCGATACGCATTCCTGGCATCACGCGCTGAAGAACGCGCTGCGGCAGGCGCCGGACGTGATCCTGGTCGGCGAGATCCGGGACGCCGAGACGATGGAACACGCCATCGCCTTCGCCGAAACAGGCCATCTGTGCCTGAGCACGCTGCATGCCAACAGCGCCAGCCAGACGATGGAACGCATCATCAATTTCTTCCCGGAGGAACGCCGCACCCAGCTATTGATGGACCTCTCGGCAAACCTGCGCGCGATCATTTCGCAACGACTGGTGCGCACGCAGGACGGCAAGGGTCGTGTTGCCGCGATCGAGATCCTGCTC
>JBDSEX010000109.1:0-9785 GCA_039919835.1 Luteimonas sp. | reverse complement strand
CCGCGCGCGTAACAATCTGGATCGCGCCACGCTGTCGGAACTGTTTGCATGGACCGAGCAGGAATTCCTGGCCCGTACCGAAGGTTCGGCGATCCGTCGCAGCGGTTACGGGCGCTGGCTGCGGAATATCGCCGTGGCGTTGGGCAATGCGCCGGCGGCGCCGGATGTGGTGGCTGCGCTCGAGTCGCGGCGCGAGGAGCCGGACAGCGTCGTACGCGAGCACGTCGAGTGGGCACTGTGTCGACACGCTTTGCAGGAGCGCGCCCGGGCGCCATGAGGCTCCATCGGCAAGGCTGCATCGCGCACCGGCGCGCTGCCACCAAACCTAAGGGCGCGAGCGGATTTCCCGGAGCACGGAGCGCGTCACTGGATCGGCGACATGCGCATCGTGGCCAGTCAATGCCGGCAACAAGTCACCCGCGATCTTCTTGCCCAGCTCCACGCCCCACTGGTCAAAGGCATTGATGCCCCACAGCACCGACTGCGCGTAGACACTGTGCTCGTACATCGCGATCAATGCGCCCAGCGATTGCGGCGTCAGTGCGTCGACTAGAAATAGCGTCGAGGGGCGATTGCCCGGGTACGACTTCTGCGCATCGTCGGCGACATGGCCGTTGGCCAAGGCCTCGGTCTGCGCGAGAAGGTTGGCGAGCAAGGCGGCATGGTTGGCGGAGTAGCCGTGCGCGGGTGCAATGGTGCCGATGAAATCCGAGGGGATCGTTTGTGTCCCTTGGTGCAGGGCCTGGAAAAAACTGTGCTGGGCATTGGTGCCTGCGCCGCCCCACAGCACCGGCGCCGTCTGTAAAGCCACCAAAGCACCATCCGAACGCACCGATTTTCCGAGACTTTCCATCACCAGCTGTTGCAGGTACGACGGAAACAACACCAGTCGCTCGTCGTAGGGCAGCACCGCATGCGTGGCGTGGTCGAGTGCGTTCCGGTTCCACACGCCTGTCAGTGCATGCAGCACAGGTAAATTGCGCTCAAGAGGCGTTTCAAGCGCGTGTGCGTCCATGTCGGCCGCACCCGACAGCAGGGCCTCGAACTGCGGCATGCCGATCGCCAATGCGATCACAAACCCCACCGAAGACCACAACGAATAACGCCCACCAACCCAATCCCACATCGGCAGCACGCGTGATGCATCCACGCCGAAAGCCTCCGCTTTCGAGAGGTTGGCGCTGACTGCATAGATTCGATCGGAATTGCCCAGCCAGTGCTTGAGGATGCCGCCGTTGAGCAGCGTTTCCTGGGTGCCGAAAGTCTTCGAAACCAGGATCGCGGCGGTGTGCGCAGGATCGAGGCCACGTAGCGTGCCCTGGGCATCGCTGCCGTCTACGTTGGTGATGAAATGCAAACGGAAACGGCCGCTTTGGAAATCCTTCAACGCATCGACAACCAGACGCGGACCGAGATCGGAACCACCGATGCCGACGTTGACGATGTCGGTGACGCCGGATGCTTCGAGTTCCGCGATCAATGCCGACATGCGTTCACGCGCGGCAAGCGCCGTTGCATGCGCCTCGCGCGCGATCGCGGTCGCACCAAGGTTCGAACGAAGCGCGGTATGGAGCGCCGGGCGCGCTTCGGAGGCATTGACCTTGTCACCGTCGAACAACGCGCGGAACGCTTGGGGAATACCGGCCTCTCGGCCGACCGCCATCAACGCCGCGAGTGCGCTGCGGTCGTAGCGTTGCCGTGAAAAGTTCGCGTACAGAGGGCCGACGCGCAGCGCGAAATCCGTTGCACGCGCTGCATCGTCGCCAAGGAGTCGCGAAATCGATTGGCCAGCGAGCCGCGCGGCATGATCGCGCAACCCCGCCAGCCCAGCCGTCATGCCGCCTGGGCCGGGATCGACTGGTTGGTGTGCGTCAGGCGATTCTGCCGGTCCACGTACACCAGCGTCGGCTTGAATTTCACCGCCTCGGCTTCGTCGCAGGCACCGTACGCGCAGATGATGACCAGGTCCCCTGGCTGCGCCTTGTGCGCGGCCGCGCCGTTGACCGAAATGATGCCGCTGCCTTCCTCGCCACGGATGGCATAGGTCGCGAACCTCTCGCCGTTGTTGACGTTGTAGATTTCCACGCGCTCGTATTCGCGGATGCCGGCGATATCGAGCAGTCGCGCGTCGATCGCGCACGAGCCTTCGTAGTGCAGTTCGGCGTGAGTGACGGTGGCGCGGTGGATCTTGGCCTTGAGCAGGGTCAATTGCATCGTGGACTCCAGCCGGACGCGGTTGTCGGGCGGTCAGGCGCGCAGTGTAGGCAGCGGGTTTCTGCACTGCAACATGGGGGTCCGGCGTGCGGATCCAAGCGCGTATGACCGCTGGCGCTTGGGCAGGCTGTCACCGTCAGACCAGCATAACGTTGGCTCGCCAACCGCCCTATGCGGTGAATTCGAGATTGTCGATCAGGCGCGTGTTGCCGAGTCTTGCGGCGATCAGCGCGACCAGGGGACCACCTGCTCCCTCTTCAGGTTCGCCCAGCATCGATGTGCGGACGACCGCGTAATCCGGGACGAGGCCGGCGGTTTGCAGCGCGCGGCCCGCTTCATCCTCGACCTCGTGGCGCGACCGTCCCGCGACGATCCCAGCGCGCATCTGCAGCAGCGTGCGATGGATGGTCGGCGCGATCGGGCGCTGCTGCCCGGATAAGTATTGATTGCGCGAACTCATCGCCAGACCATCGGCCTCGCGCGACGTCTCCGCGGCGATGATATCGACCGGAAACGCAAGATCGCGGACGAAATACCGGATCACCGCCAGCTGCTGGTAATCCTTCTTGCCGAATACGGCAATGTCCGGCTGCACCTGGTTGAACAACCGCGCCACGACGGTTGTCACGCCATCGAAATGCCCAGGACGATGCGCGCCGTCGAGAACATCGGTGAGGCCGGGCACGCGCATCCGCACCGCGGCATCCGCGCCGAAGGGATACATCGTTTCGACGGACGGCATCCACACCGCATCGCAACCCGCGGCGTCCAGTCCAGCGGCATCGGCCTCGGGCGTGCGCGGATATCGACTGAAGTCTTCGTTCGGCCCGAACTGGGTCGGATTGACGAACACGCTGGCGACGACTCGATCGGCGCGCTGCCTGGCCAATGCGACCAGCGAGTGATGGCCCGCGTGCAGGTTGCCCATGGTCGGGACGAAGGCGATGCGCAGCCCATCGCGCTTCCAGTTGCCGATATGCGCTCGTAGAACGTGCAATTCGGTGAGGACTGAAATCATCCGGGAGCCACTCTCAAGCGTAAGTGTGTTCGGCATCCGGGAACGATCCATCGCGCACGGCCTGCGCAAACGCTCGTACCGCACCCGCGACCGAGCCGCCTTCGGCGAGAAAATCCTTGACGAACTTGGGCCGGCGGTGGCCGCTGTCGAGCCCTAGGAGGTCATGCAACACCAGCACCTGCCCGTCGCAAGCCGCACCCGCGCCGATACCGATGGTGGGGATCGGCACCGACTGCGTGATCGAAGCGGCGAGCGGCGACGGCACGCATTCGAGCACCAGCATTGATGCGCCCGCCTCGGCCACTGCGTTTGCATCCTCACGTAACGCGCTCGCCGCCGCCTCATCGCGGCCTTGCACCTTGTAGCCGCCGAAGCGCAGGACCGATTGCGGGGTGAGACCCAGATGCGCGGAGACCGGTATTTCGCGCTCGACAAGGAAGCGGATCGTGTCGAGCTTGTGACCCGCACCTTCCAACTTGACCATCGCCGCGCCGCATTGCAGCAGACGCGTGGCCGATTCAAGTGCGCGTTCGGGCGTGGCGTCGGACTGGAATGGCAGGTCGGCGATCAGCAAGGCGCGCGACAGGCCGCGCGCGACGCAGCGCGTGTGGTACGCGATGTCGTCCACCGTGACCGGTAGCGTTGAATCGTGCCCCTGCACCACCATGCCCAAGGAATCGCCGACCAGGACCAGGTCCACCCCATTGGCGTCCAGCGTGCGCGCGAAACCGGTGTCGTAGGCGGTCAGCATCACCAGCCTACGGCCGGCTCGCTTGGCTTCGGCGAGTTCGGGAACGGTGAAGGGCTTGCGCGTCGTGTCGGTTGGCATTGCAGTCTCGTCTGTTGACGCGGCCCCGAGGATATCCAGGTTCGCTCGGAGGAGCGGCCCGCCGGCAACCCGTACGCCGCTATCGTGACAGATCAACGGTTATCGCATGACGGCCGTTGTGCATCGACGATCGTCAATATTCATCGCCGGGCTGGCTTCGTCGTCGCGGCGGATCCGGGGACCCGGTAATACCAAGCCGGTGCGTTGGGTCAGCCTTACGGAAGCATGTCCATTTTCCCTGCCCCACGCCCGCTGTGTTCTCCGGGCAGGTGACGAATCTATCCGCAGCACTGACTCAGCACGCGTCCTGGGCCGTTGTGTTCGGAAGCATTTCGACGCCGTGCACACCGATTCCGGCCAGCAGTTCCTGCACCCTGCCTCGTCCCGGCACCACCATCTCCGGCGCGAGCTCGAACAATGGCAGCAACGCAAAGGCGCGCTGGTGCAGATGAGGATGCGGGACGCGCAATGCGGGCTCGTCGATCACCGCATCGCCATACAAGAGCAGGTCGAGATCCAGCGTGCGCGGACCCCAGCGGTGTTCCGCGTCGCGATCGCGTCCGTGTGAACGTTCGACCTCCAGCAACACATCCAGCAGAGAACGCGCATCCAGCGTCGTTTCCAGCAGGACCACCGCATTGATGAAATCGGGCTGGTCGGTCATGCCCCATGCGGCCGAGCGGTACAAGCGCGAGGCGAGAACCAGACGCGTCGACGGCAGGTCATCGAGTTCGCCAATGGAGTCGCGCAGAGTCGCCGCAGGATCGCCGAGATTGCCGCCCAGCCCCACGAACGCGCGCACCGGTTGTTTCATTCAGCTGCTGCAGCGGGACTGCGACGCCGACGACGGCGACGTTTGCGTGGCTCCTCCGCGCCTTCGCCTTCGGCGAATTCCGTCTCTTCCAGCTCCATGTCCGCGTCGGCCGACTGTGCCTGCAACTCGCGCCAGAACGCGACGTCCTCCGCATGTTCGTTCGACGCCACCAAACGCAGCACGAGAAAATCATACGCTGCGCGGAATCGCGGATGCGCCAGCAATCGCGGCACGCGTTTGCGTTGGGAGAAACGCGATTGCAGCAGCCAGATTTCCTGCATCGGCAACGAAAACCGGCGCGGGAGGGCGATCATCGATGCCTGGTGCAAGGTGACGCGATCGGCCGCGCGACGCTGCGCTTCGGCCGCATGCATGCCTTGCGCCTGCAATGCCATCAATGCGCGGCAATACGCAGGCCACAACAGGACTGCGAAGAGGAACGCCGGCGAAACAGGCTCGTCGTTGGCGACACGCTTGTCGGTGCCGGCCAGGCCTTCGAGGAGCATTTTGCGCAAGGCGCCGCTGCGATTGGATGCCAGCGCGTTGGCGGTTTCAGGAAACAGCGCGGGCAGCAGACCGTGCACTTCCAGGCGCTCGAAACTCGCGACCGCATGTCCCGAGAGGAACAACTTCAGGCATTCCTCGAACAGGCGAGCGGGCGCGGCCTGCGCCAGCAGCGGCGCCAGGCGTGCCAGCGGTTCGGCGGTGGCGTCGTCGATGCGGAAATCGAGCTTGGCAGCGAGCCGCGCCGCACGCAGCATCCGCACCGGGTCTTCGCGGTAGCGGTACTCAGGGTCGCCGATCAGCTTCAGCACGCGTGCCTGGACATCCTCGTAACCGCCGACGTAGTCGCGCACCGAGAAATCCTCGATCGCGTAATACAGCGCGTTTGCGGTGAAATCGCGGCGCACCGCATCGTCCTCGATGGTGCCGTAGACATTGTCGCGCAGCAGCCGTCCGCCTTCATGCAGTTCACGGTCGCCGCTGCCGTCATCGACATTCGCGCGGAACGTGGCGACCTCGATGATCTCGCGGCCAAACACCACATGCGCAAGCCGGAAACGGCGGCCGATCAGTCGGCAGTTGCGGAACAGCGCGCGCACCTGTTCGGGCGTCGCATCGGTGGCGACATCGAAATCCTTGGGATGTCCGCCGACCAGCAGGTCGCGCACGGCACCGCCCACCAGGTAGCCGCTGAAGCCGCCGTCGCGCAATTTGTACAACACCCGCAGCGCGCTGGGACTGATGTCCTTGCGCGAGATGGTGTGGCTGTCGCGCGGAATCACGCGCAGTTGAAGGGCTGGGGTATCGATGGAAATCATTCTGCGGCGCGGCCGCGATATGGGTTGGGAAGATGGGCGGAAGCCAAGGAGGCCGCCGGATGCGCCGGAGCGGGCTGTATACTAGCGGCTTGGGCTCACACCGCTCAATTGCTCCCTTCGTCTAGAGGCCTAGGACGCGGCCCTCTCAAGGCTGCAACACGGGTTCGAATCCCGTAGGGAGCACCAGATATGCGGGTTTTTGCGACGAGTCCGGCCATCCATGGCGAACTTCGCAGGAACAAGGCGCGCACCGGCCCGCTTGCGGTCATTCGGCTTGAAAAACCCGGCTTCGGCCGGGTTTTTTCTTTGGATTGGCTAAACTAGCCGCCGTTTCGCCATCGACTCGTCGCCATGCCCTTCGTCGTCACCGAAAGCTGCATCAAGTGCAAGTACACCGATTGCGTGGAGGTTTGCCCGGTCGACTGTTTCCATGAAGGCCCGAACTTCCTGGTGATCGATCCCGACGAGTGCATCGACTGCACGCTGTGCGAACCGGAGTGCCCGATCAACGCCATCTATCCGGAAGACGACGTGCCCGCGGGGCAGGAAGCTTTCGTGGCCTTGAACGCGGAGCTGTCGAAGGAATGGCCGGTGATCACCACGCGCAAGGATGGCTTGCCCGATGCGAAAGAGTGGGAAGGCAAGACGGATAAACTGCCATTGCTGGAGCGATAGTCGTAGAGCTACCCTTTGAAGCATGGCAAGGCACAAGCAACGGCCGACCCCGTGCGCGTTTCGTAATGCAGCTCGCGTGGTCTGTTTTTTGTAGGAACGAATAAACTCGCAATTAAGACGCAAGACGCTCCCACGAAAACCCGATCACCTCACGCGCACATTTCTTTGTCAGCGCTTTTTGCGAACCTGCTTCGGTCTGCCCTTCCAGTCAATCGGCAGCGTGTACTTCGTGATCTCTTCAGGCACGCGTGTCTTCAATATCCCCAGCAGCGCATTGGCCGCTGCGCTGTGGTTCGGTTTGCCGTCCATTTCCAGCGCAAGCACGCGGGTGCGCAGGCCATCGCGGGGCTTGTCCATGACCAATGCGTGCGTGCGGACCAGGAAACGTTCGCCGCGGTAGCGCACACCATAGATTCCAAGCATCTGCGCCCGGCTTTCATAGATGACACCGTCGGTGCGAACGAGGACCTGGCCGACGGTGTTCCAAGTGTCGTTCATGCTGGCTGCGATGGTGAATTCGGCGGATTGGGTTTCAATCACGCGGTCCACAGGCAAAATGGATTTCGGTTGCTCCACGCTGCACGCCGCTGCGAGCAGGATGAGTCCCGCAAGAGTCGGAAGCCGGATTGTGCCGGAAAGTACATGGAGCATCCGGCGAACCTAGCTGCACTGTCGTGACGGCAACGTAGGCTGGGCCATGGCTTTCGGTTGGCATGGCGCTAACGAAGCACGTGGGGGGCAAGACCGACCCGAAGACGAACGGGCGCAGAGGCGCCCGTGTCCTAGCCTGAGTGAAGCGCGGTTAGGCGCCGAGGCTCGCCCTCAACGCCGCGATCAACTTCGACGGCGCCGCGCCCACAGCGGGGAAGCCACGCGGGTCGACGGCCGAGATGTAAACGCCCGCATCGACCTTGGTCACGCGCACCAGGAAATCGGTGCCTTCGTAGTTCACGTCATAGGTGCCGAGGATTTGCGCCTTGCTGGCAACGGTGACGCCGGAGGTCGCGGTGAGTGCCTCACCGACCTTGGCAAAGATCGCATCGCGCTCGCCCGGCACAGTGAAGCCCACCGATGTCGCCGTGGTTGGCGCCTGCTGCGGTCCGGCTGCGGCGGTCTGGGACGCGGAGACACTGCCGCCCGGCACGACCATCGCGTTGTCGGCGCTGGGACGGTCCAGGTCTGGCGGAATCTCAAGCGGACGGTTGTCGGCGCTCTGTTTGTAGACGTCGTCGCCCTTGCGGAACCAGCGGCAGCCCGATGCGCCCACCATTGAAACGGCGAGGATGGCCACGGCGGCAAGACGGTATGGCGATGCGTGATTGCGCATTTGAATCTCCTGGGTGTCAGGCCGCGAGCGAATCGCGGCAGGTGTTTTCGAGCAACAGAATCTGCGTGGTCATGCGCTCAGTATCGGCGATATGGGACCGTGGCAGCGGCAGCAGCGGCAACCGAAGCCCATGGCCGATGCCGAGACTCGACAGCAGGGCCTTCAGCGGGATGGGATTGGGTTCGAGCGACAGGAAATCATAGGTCTCGCGCAACCGCGCATCCCACCCGATCGCCGCCTCGCCAGCGCCACTGCGTGCGAGGTTGCAAAGCCGGCGAAACGCGCGCGGCAGCACATTCGAGGCTACCGAGATGACGCCGTCGGCTCCGGCGAGCATCGCACGGCATGCGGTGGGGTCGTCGCCGCTCAGCACAGCGAAGGTGTCGCAGCGCAACGGCAGGAGCGCAGCCATGCGATCCGGATCGCCCACCGCTTCCTTGATGCCGATGATGCGTTCGTGGACGGCAAGTTCGGCGACCGTCTCCGGCAACAGGTCACAGCCGCTGCGGCCGGGCACGTTGTACAAGACGATCGGCAACGCGCCGTCGTCTGCAATCGCGTTGTAGTGCGCCAGCAGGCCCCCCTGGGTTGGGCGCACGTAAGGCGGCGTCACCACGAGCGCCGCATCGGCGCCCAGAACGCCCGCGCGACGCGTCTGCTCGATGGTCTTTGCGGTATTCGAAAGACCGGTGCCGGCAAGCACCGGGATCCTGCCCAGGATCGCCTCGACGGCCGTGCGCAGGATGGCGTCGTATTCCACATCGTAGAGCGCGGCCGCCTCGCCAGTGGACCCGGCGACAACGATCCCCTGGGTGCCGCCTTCTAGCTGGCGGGCCAGCAAGCGCTGCCATGCGTCGAAATCGACTTCGCCAGCGGCGTTGAACGGAGTCGCCAGCGCGGTGACGCTGCCGGAGAGCTGGCTGCCGGATCGCTGCAAAAGGAGCCTATTGGATCGAGTGGAGGGGTGAGAAACAACGCTGGGCAGACGCGCCAGCGGAGACCGCGATGTTACTTGCGGCCGGAAACTGCGGGCAAGTATGCTGCAACCTCGCTCCGGCCCCCTGCCGGTTGCTGTTCAGGCTCACACACCGTTTCGGACGCCGCATTGACTGACACCACGCCCCGGCCGTCGCCGAACGAGAACTACCTCCTCATCAACGCCTATACGACGCATCCGCAGTCGCCACTGTTGTCGGTGACGCGTCGCATCGCCGACAGCGGCTGCAACCTCGTCGACACCCGCCTGACCACGGTCGGCCGTGATGTCTCGGTCAATGCGTTGGCCACTGGCTCCTGGGACGCGGTCGCGAAGCTCGAGGCAATGATGACGCGGCTGGAGCGCGAGGAAGGCCTGAAGCTCGTCTGGTATCGCACCGGCCCGAAACCCGTGCAATCCAACCTGCTGCCCTACATCATGGAAGTGGTCGCCGCCGACAAGCCCGGCATCCTGTTCCAGCTGGCCGATTTCTTCGACCGCCAGGGCATCACCATCGAGAACCTGCATTGCTCGCGGTATCGCGCGATGCAGACCGGCGCCGAGATGTTCACCGCGCAGCTGACCATTGGCGTCCCGGCCGACATGCACA
>JBDSEX010000103.1:0-5164 GCA_039919835.1 Luteimonas sp. | reverse complement strand
GGCGGTGCTGCGCGTGCGTTCCTCGCCAGGCCGTTAGCCCGTCATTTCCACCAGCGCGGAAACCCATGCCAATGTGTTTCCAGAGGGCCGGAATCGCCGGCGGTGGGTGTGTCGGCCTTGTTACGCGCGGTCGCGGAATGACAAACGGAAAAACTCGCCGGCGTCCACGTCCCCTCGCCTACGGCATCAAGTGCAACAGCTGCGCCAGCCGCGCATGCGCGTCGTCTTCCTGCAGCAACAATTGCCGCTGATGGTCGGCGAGCGGCAACAGTTCGGCCAGCCGCCACCCGACCCACGCTGCGTCGTCGTAACGTGCCAGCGGCGCTTTCGCATGTTCGCCGCCGATCTGCTCGAGCAGGGTGTGCAGCAGTACACCCAGCAATCCGTGTTCGGGCCGCAACGGCTCGTCGGGGTCGGCCTCGCACCATGCCACCTCGGCCACGGTCAGTCCGTTGTCGCGAACGCGCGCGCGCCGTACATGGAAGCGACGTGCGCCACGCACCTGCAAGGTCAGCAGCCGATCCTCGCCGACTCCGAAATCCTCGATACGCGCTTCCGTGCCGAATGCAGCCGGCGTGGCCGCCGCGCCTGATTCGCCCTTGTCGAGAATCAGGCAGATGCCGAAGCCATGGTCGTTGCGGGTGCATTCGCGCACCAGGTCGAGATAACGCGGTTCGAAGATGCGCAGGCCCAGCAAGGCGCCCGGCAGCAGCACGGTATTCAGCGGGAACAGCGGCAACGAATCGGCATTCGTCATCGCATGCAATGTCCGGGGCCGCGCCTGATGATCATGTGTACGCCGCTTGCTTCCTGCGGGTGCAAGTGCAGGTCATTCGTTCAGCGCTGCCAGGAAGCGGCGCGGCGCGCCGTCGAAACCGCCGTTGGACATGAAGACGACATGGTCGCCACGGGCGACAAGCCCGCGCAGCGTCGCGATCAATGCATCGGCATCCGATGCTGTCCTGCCGTCGCCGCGTAGCGCGGACACGACATGGCTCGCGTCCCACGGTAGTTCAGGGCGATGGAGGAACACCACCACATCCGCGCCGTCGAGCGAGGGCGCCAGCGCGTCGGCATGCGCCCCGAGACGCATGGAATTGCTGCGCGGTTCCATCGCAACGACGATGCGTGCCGCGCCGACGTTTGCCCGTAAGCCGGCGAGCGTCGTGGAAATCGCGGTCGGGTGATGTGCGAAGTCATCGTAGACGGTGACACCGCCGATTTCGCCCAGCACCTCCAGCCGCCGCTTGACGCTGCGGAAGTCCGCGAGCGCAGGCAGGATCGTCGCGACATCGACGCCGACCGCATGGCACGCGGCCAATGCGGCCAGCGCGTTCATGACATTGTGGCGGCCGAGCAGTGGCCAGTGCACGACTCCCAGGTCGTTCCCTCGATGCAGTACGGCGAATGCGCCGCCGTCATCGTGCAGCAGTCGCGCGCTCCACTCGAAGCCGGCATCGAAACCAAAACGTTCCACCGGCGTCCAGCAGCCCATCGCCAGCACTTCGGCGATACGGCCGTCCTCACCATTGACCAGCAACCGGCCACGCGCCGGCACGGTGCGGACAAGGTGGTGGAACTGACGCTGGATCGCCGCGATGTCGGGAAAGATGTCGGCGTGGTCGAATTCGAGGTTGTTGAGGATCGCGACCACCGGGCGGTAGTGCACGAACTTGCTGCGCTTGTCGAAGAAGGCAGTGTCGTATTCGTCCGCTTCGACGACGAACTCGCGCCCGCCGCCAATGCGCGCGGAGACACCGAAATCCTCTGCAACGCCGCCGATCAGGAAGCCCGGTTCGCGCCCGGCTGCCTGCAGCAGGTACGACAGGATGGTGGTGGTCGTGGTCTTGCCGTGGGTGCCGGCCACCGCGATGGTTTCGCGGCCGGGCAGTACGTTTTCCGCCAGCCACTGCGCGCCGGAGGTGTACTTCAGGCCGGCGTCGAGGACGTGCTCCACGGCTGCATTACCACGCGACAAGGCATTGCCAACCACGATCTCGTCGCAGTCACTCGAGATATTGTCGGGCGAATAGCCCTGAGCCAGCGCGATGCCGAGCTGCTCGAGCTGCGTGGACATGGGAGGATACACCGCCTGGTCACTGCCTTCGACCTGGTGCCCGAGTTCGCGCGCAAGTGCGGCGACACCGCCCATGAAGGTGCCGGCGATGCCGAGGATGTGGAGTTTGCCCATGGCGAAATTGTCGCCGATTTGCCTGCAGGCGCATCGCAGGGCACGCCTGGCCCTCCATCGCGGCGAGCGTGATGAGCGCGGCGGGACAAGGCCCAGCCTACGTCAACCGATCTCCGTCGCCGGCGCGATCGCCTCGATGATCCGGTTGAACACGTCGTCCAGTGATCCGACCCCATCGACCACCGTCAACTGCCCATGCTGGCGATAGAACTCAACCACCGGTGCAGTCTGGTCGGTATAGATGTTCAGGCGTTTCCGCACGGACTCGGGATGGTCGTCCGCCCGGCCCTCTGCCTTCGCGCGGCCGGCGATACGGTCAACCAGCAACTCGGTGTCGACTTTCAGTTTCACCGCCGCGTCCATCGGCTGGCCGATGCGCAGCAGCAGGTGATCCAGCGCGGCGGCCTGCACGAGGTTGCGCGGATATCCGTCGAGGATGAAACCATTGCGGGTGTCGGGCCGCGCCAGGCGGGCTTCAAGCATGCCCAGCAGGATGTCGTCGGAGACGAGATCGCCGCGCGCCATGATTTCCTTCGCCTGCACGCCGAGCGTGCTGCCGGCAGCGACTTCGGCGCGCAGCAGATCGCCCGTGGAGATGTGCGGGACCTGCAGGTGTTCCATCAGCCGTGAGGCCTGCGTGCCCTTGCCCGACCCGGGCGCGCCCAACAAAACCAGTCGCATCGATCGCTCCAGCAAACGTACCTGTCCAGCGCATGCGCCTTCGGAAGCCGGCGCTACACTGCCACGACCCCGCTGCGATACGGCGCCAGCTTACCGTATCCGGCTCCAAATCGAGACCGCACATGCCTTCCGGAACCCTGTTGTACGCCCAGAGCGGCGGCGTCACCGCCGTCATCAACGCCACTGCCTCGGCCGTGATCACTGCTGCGCGGGCGAAGAAGATCAAGGTGCTGGCCGCGCGCAACGGCATCCTCGGCGCATTGCGGGAGGAGCTGATTGATACGTCGAAGGAGTCCGCGGCGGCAATCGCGGCGCTGGCCCACACGCCGGGTGGCGCGTTCGGGTCGTGCCGGGTGAAGCTGAAATCCCTCGTGGAGGATCGGGCGAAGTACGAGCGGCTGTTGGCGGTGTTCAAGGCCCACGACGTTCGGTACTTCCTATACAACGGCGGCAATGACTCGGCTGACACCGCATTGAAGGTGTCGCAACTGGCCGCGGAGTTCGACTACCCCTTGACCTGCATCGGCGTACCCAAGACGGTCGACAACGACCTGGCGGTGACTGACTGCTGCCCGGGTTTCGGCTCGGCGGCGAAATACACGGCCGTGTCGGTGCGCGAGGCCGCGCTGGATGTCGCGGCGATGGCGGAAACCTCGACCAAGGTGTTCGTCTACGAGGCGATGGGCCGCCACGCCGGCTGGTTGGCGGCAGCCGCCGGGCTTGCGGGCAGGACCGCGGACGAGGCGCCGCATCTGATCCTGTTTCCGGAGCGTGCGTACAACGAAGCGGATTTCCTTGTGCAGGTAAAAAAAATCGTCGCCCGCGTCGGTTATTGCGTGGTCGTCGCCAGCGAAGGCATCCGGACGGCGGACGGCAGGTTCGTCGCCGATGCGGGCGGCGGCAAGGATTCCTTCGGCCACACCCAGCTCGGCGGCGTGGCGTCGTACCTGGCCGGCCGGGTCAAGGACCAGCTCGGCATGAAGGTGCACTGGACCCTCCCGGATTACCTGCAGCGTTCGGCGCGTCACCTGGCGTCGAAGACCGATCTGGAGCAGGCGTTGGCGGTCGGAAAAGCCGCCGTGCAGTTCGCGCTCAAAGGCCTGAACGCGACGATGCCGGTGATCGTGCGCACGTCGAATGCGCCATATCGCTGGAAGATCGAAGCAGCGCCGCTGACCAAAGTGGCCAACCACGAAAAGACGATGCCGGCGGGATTCATCCGTAGGGATGGCTATGGCATCACCGCCGCTGCGCGGAACTATCTGGAGCCGCTGGTGCGCGGAGAATCGCCGCCGCCGTATGGACGGGACGGGATCCCCAAATATGTGGTGCTCCGCAATCTGGAAGTGAAGCGCAAGCTGCCTGCCTTCTCCGCCTGAGATAGACGGGACGCACGGAGACCCCAAGGCTGCCCAGGCGTGGGTGTAACCAGGCCGACTACTTCGGGCAGGGCACGCCTTCGATGGCTACCGCGGCGGCGTATAGCGGAATCGCCGCGATATCGCCTTTCTTCGCGGCGGCAACCGATTCCTTGAGATAGATCCGCGAGCGGCCCTGTGCGTCGAGTTTGGGCGGCGTGTTGTCAGCCGGCTTGCGCCAGACGCGGACGACGGCCTGCTGGGTCGCGCAGGTGGCGTTGGGGACCCGGATCACGTCGTTGAATTTCCAGCCGGAGGCTTCGCTGGGCTTTGCCTTGGCCGCATCGACAAACCTGGCGCGTGCCTGGCATTTGGGGCTGGTGCGGACGACGGCAAATTTGTACGGCTGCGGGGATTGCCCGGTGAACTGGCCCTCCATTCGGGCGCAGGCTTCGGGAATGGTGCGCAGGGTGTGGACGGCGCCGATGGCTTGCGGCTTGGCCGCGGCGCGCTTGATTTCCGGAGTGGGGTCGGCGGCGGCGGCGTTGAACGTCACGGCCAGCGCAGCTACGGCGAGCAGGGCGGGGAATCGCATGGGGCATCTCCTGTCTATCAGGCGCGCAGGCTGTCATGGGTTGGCTGAACATGGGCCGATACGTGACCCAGCCGATGCCGGCAGGTCTCTGGGACACCGCCGGACCGATGCGGTGGGTGATGCAGCCGTTGGAGCGACGGGATTTGCGACGCGGCCCTCAGTCGCGCCTTCCGTCGCTCCCAGGCGTGGCTTGCAGCCTGCGTGGACAGCCTGATCGGTTTGGCTGGGTCGCGGACCCTGTGCGATAGTCGCCGGGCTTTGCAACTCAGCATTTGGTCATCGGCATTCACTCGGGGAGAGGATTCATGCTGGAGCAGTACGGTTTGTGGCTGGCGCTGG
>JBDSEX010000028.1:0-6503 GCA_039919835.1 Luteimonas sp. | reverse complement strand
TCGGCGACGGCGTGATCCTCGGCATCCAGCCGGACGGAAAAATGCTCTGGTACAAGCACCTGGGAATGACCGCGCCGAACAAGATTGCCCGCCTCAAGGAAACATGGGAGGGCCGCATCGAAATCGGCAATGGCTGGCAGGGGTTCAAGGGAGTCTTCGCGCTGCTGCCGTCGACGCCGCAGGGGCCGCGATGAACGTCCAATCCTGTCTCGCGTGTCCAGCCCGCAGCGCCAGCGCGGATCACGGCGAGGCCTTCGTGGCTCAGGGCCACGATCATGCGTAACGTCCTCTTGCGGCCGCGTGTTTTCCAACGTGCGCGCACGCAACGCAGGAAGTGTCTGGACCCGGACCGTCCGCGGCAACCAAGCCATCGCATCCTGGCGGCCACCGCCATCCTGCTGGCCATGTCGGCAACGCTGTGTGGCAATGCGTCGGCAGACCAGCAGCTGCCGTCGATCGGCGGTCCGGGCGGCGGCCCGTTCGACATGCGCTGCACACCCGGGGACTACCTGGTCGGCATTGAATATCGGACTGGCGCCTATGTGGATGCGCTGCGGCCGTTGTGCGCCCCTGCGCAGGCGATGCATGACGTGGGCAGCGCGGCTGCTGGCGAATGGACGGGAGGGTTTGGCGGAGGCCCGGGACGACTGACCTGCCCGGACAACCGGCCGCATGTGCTTGGGATCGATGTGGAGAGGCTGGATGCGGATGAGGATGTCGTCACCAATTTTCTCCTGACCTGCGGCTCAAATTTCCACGACCTGCAACGTTCCGCATACGCCAGGCCGGGCGCGGAGCACAGGGACTACCAGTCCTCTGCCGATAGCCAGATCTGCTCGCAGGGACAGGGTGCCGTCGGCGTGCACGGGCGTTCGGGAAAGTACATCGATGCGATCGGGTTGATCTGCGATGCGTTGCCGCTGCCTCCAGGCTTGTCGGCGGCATTGGGAAACGATGCTGCAAGCAAGTCAGCACCCGCGTACCAGCCGGCCTGGAAGAAGTCGCTGGGGAAGCTGGAGACTTCGGCCCATACCGGGTCGCCGGCGCTGGCCTCGACGTCCTCCTCACCAGCCACGCCTGCCACCCCCGCACCGACCGCCACCCCAGCGCCCCCGCTGCCAACGCAGGACGAGACACGCGATGCCGCGTTACGCGCGCTGGCTTCAGCCATCCAGTCGGGTGTCGCTGAGGCACGGCACGGCCGCGCCGCTTCCGTGGGCCGGGACACGCATATCCCGCATCGCCGGAGCGGGCCGGTCGAGCGCAAGTACGATGCTGCCCAAAGTTCAGCCCTGTTGCAGTTGCAACCGGAGAATTCGATCCGCGTCTCCGTCGTTTATCCGGCTGCCTACGGATATCAGTCCGCCCAGGGTCCCGCCGATCCGGGCCCGAACTCGTGCGGCGCGTTCTACGTGTCCGCGTTGACAGCGCCCGACGTGCGGCAGCGTGAGCCGACGCGGATCGACACGCAACCAAACATGCGCCTGTGGAACGACGTCTACATCTGCCAGTACCTGATTCGCGACATGCCCCTGCACCAGCCGATCACGGTGCGCGTGACGATGTCGAACGAACGCACGGCCGGCAGCGAAACGTGGTTGGGCGGCAGCCAGAGCCAGCCATCCCCAGGACAGCGGCGCATGGTCATCGATGGCACACGAGAGCTTGAGTTGAGTGCAACCCAGCCGCGCGCGTCGCTGGACTTCGAGATGCGGTACATCGGCGGGCCCTGATGCAGCCACGGCTGACTGGCTGAGCCGGGATACGGCCATGGGCTGCGGCCAGGTTTGCCGCCGTTTCAAGGAAAACGCGTGCTCCGTCGCGCAGATGCGACTACGCGGCTGCACAGCAGCGTTTCCGACATCAGCACCCGCATGTCCGCATCCGCGCCCGCAGCGTGTTCCTTTGCACAGGACCTGCAACTCTTCAGCGCCGGCGTTCAAGGATCTCCGCAACAACGGCGCAACCCGCAACAGGAGAACGACATGCGTTCCACGACGCTCTTGCTATCGGCCTTGGCCATCGCACCTCTGGCGATACCCGTCGCGCAGGCCGATCCCCCGCGTACAGCCGCCCTGCAATGCACCGCTGGCGGCTTGGCCGCGCCGCCGAAGTTCACCCAGCTTTCGCCAGGCCGCGCTGAATACAGTTTCAGTGGCGCGTGCATCAGCCGCGATGGACATTCGTTCGCCTATCGCGTCGATGCGACGTGGACGCCGCCGGAAATCGGCAGGGGCAATGCCAATGCGACCGAGATTCTGCATATCGACATGACGTCGGGTCCTTCGCAGTCGTACACCATCCTGCTCGGCGGGCAATGTGGCGCCGATCCCTGGCTGTACAACGTGCGCTGCGGCCGCATCGGCGACACCGTGCCCGAGGAAGTCCGTGCATGGTGGTACGACGTGACGCGTGCGCCGTTTCCGTTCTCACGGCTGGGCATCCCGAACGAACAGCGCGCCGCGTTGCGCAGGCAATACGACCGCGCCAACGGCGTCTTCGACCGGAGTGATCGGTATTCGGATCGGGTGACGCTCGAGCCGATCGAGAGGATCGGAACGCAGACCGGCGCGACGGAAATGACCGAACAGGCAGTGCCGGCCGCGGCGCGCCCCAATGGTGCCGAATCTGGAATCATCATCGTCAGCGGCAACCCGCCGCACCAGCCCGCTGCTACGGCGGAAACCGGCATGGTCGAGCTGCAGAGCGTTGCAAGCCAGCGGGCGACACGTCTGCAGGCCACGACAGGCATGCTCTCGGGCATCGACGAGTCCGCCCACAACGTTGCAGGCAATCTCCGCGAGGGTGCGGCGCCGGAACCGCCCATCTGCGTCAATGCACGCGGCGCGCGCGCGCGCAATTCGCCCGCTGCGCCGGGCCTCGAACAACAGTGCCTTGCCGCAGGTGGGCGTCTGTAGCGCAACGGCGCATTCCGCCTGCAGATCCCGACGTCTGCACCGAACAGATCCTTCAGGGAGATACAAGTGAAAACCCGCCACCTCGTGTTCGCGTCTCTGCTCGCCGCCGCTCCGCTGCTGCACGGCTGCTCCAAGCCACCCGTCGAAGGCGCTTCGCTGCCTGCGGCCGCCGATGCGTCGACGCCGCCAGCCGAAACGGCGATGGCCGAAGCCCGTCCCGAAGAGGTTCTGAAAGCCTGCAACCTGGTAACGGCCGAGGAGATGTCGACGATTCTGGGCAAACCGGTCACCGCGGCAGGCGAAGAGCGCCCGTCCAACGACGAGACCACGTGTGCCTATACGTTCGCCGGAAGCCTCAGCCCGGATGTCACCTTCATGCTCAACCGCGGCGCCGGTGAAGCGGCAATGGCGGGCGTGGGGATGATGTCCCGGAGGGAGCCAGGCATCGCCGACCCGTACGAAGGCATCGGCGACCAGGCCGCGACCGTCGGCCCGCAACTCTGGATCCGCACGGGCGACGACCTGGTCACGCTGACCCTCCTCGGCGTCGACGACGCGCCAGCCGTGGCAAAGCGCATCCTCGAGACCGCGCAGGCACGCATGTGATCGGCAACCAAAGGCCGCACGCGCGGGCGATCGCGTATGCATGGCTCGGCGCGCTGCTGCTGGTCACGCGGGTGCGCCCTTTGGAGAATGCGCTCTGCAACAGCGTTTGACAGGGAACGGGTCGGCTGGTCGCATTGCGCGCCGCGGCTGGCGACAATGCACGCATGTCAAACCTGCCCGTGACGAAGACTTCATCCGGCTGGCAACTGCCCGGCATCGCCAACCTGCACTCGCACGCGTTCCAGCGCGCGATGGCCGGCATGGCGGAGCGGCAGACCGATGCGCAGGATTCGTTCTGGACGTGGCGCGAGACCATGTACCGGTTCGCCGCGCGCTTCGACCCCGATACCCTGCACGCAGTCGCCGCGCAGGTGTATGCGGAGATGCTGGAGGCCGGTTACACCACCGTCTGCGAATTCCACTATCTGCACCACTCGCCCGACGGTACGCCGTACGACGATCCCGCGGCGATGTCACGCGCCATCATCCGTGCCGCGCGCGAAACCGGTATTCGACTGACGCTGTTGCCGGTGCTGTACATGCAGGGCGGATTCGATGGGCGTGCGCTGTCGGAGCGGCAACGGCGATTCGGGCATGACGTCGATGCCTATCTGCGGCTGTTCGACCTGTTGCTGCCGGAGATCGATGCATCCGTGAATCTCAGTTGCGCACTGCACAGCCTGCGCGCGGTGCCCCCCGATGCCATGCAGGCGGTGTTGCCGCAGTTGCCACGCGACGCTCCGATCCACATCCACATCGCCGAACAGCACGGCGAAGTGCAGGAGTGCCTGGCGGTGCGCAATGCGCGCCCGGTGGAATGGCTCCTGCACAACGCCGACGTCGATGGGCGCTGGACGCTTGTACACGCCACGCATCTCACGTTCGAAGAAACAAAAAACATCGCGCGCAGTGGCGCGACGGTCGCGATCTGCCCGACCACCGAAGCCAACCTCGGCGATGGGCTGTTTCCGTTGCGCGACTATCTCGACGCCGGCGGCGCGTGGGGCATCGGTTCCGATTCGCAGATTTCCGTCTCGCCAATCGAGGAGCTGCGCTGGCTGGAATACGGGCAGCGGTTGCTGGCACGGCAGCGCAATATTGTCGTTCGCAAGGAATCACCCAGCGTCGGCGAGACCTTGTTGCGTGGTGTCGTCGCCAGCAGTGCGCAGGCGAGTGGATTCGTGGATACGGGCGATGTCATCGTGCTTGATGACGCGGCGCCGCAACTGGCCGGCGCGACGCGCGACGATGTCGTCGATCGCTGGATCTTCAGCGGCAACCGCAACCTGGTCGCTGAAGTGCACGTTGCAGGCCAACGTGTCGTAGCCGATGGACAGCATCGTGATCGCGATACCATTGCCCACGGCTACCGCGCCGCGATGCGCATATTGCCCGGATGATGGAAGACCGGTAGCCCGGGTAAGCGAGGCGCAACCGGGCTCCCCCGTACGCCACGACAAGTCCACTACGGTGCTGAATGCATCGGCTGCGGCGATGCACGCAATGCGGGCGTCCAGGTTGCCGGATTGCCGTCGTTGGGCGCGGCGCGGATACCGAGCAACCGGGCCAGCAGTGGGTACACATCGACATTGTCGAACGGCGGCAAGCGCACGCTGTTTCGGAATGCCGGGCCGCGCGCGATGAACAGTGCGCGCATCGACGGCAATGCAGGGTCGTACCCGTGCGACCCGCGCGTTGTCGTACTCGAACTTTTCGCGATATCCGCACGCGTGCGCGCATCCCATCCTTCCTGCATCTGGCAGACGATGGCTGGCACGCGCGGGTGCGTCCCGTAGTGCCAACGCGCGGGAAGTTCGGATTTCCGCCAACAGGTGTAATGCGGATGCGTGCCGAGCAGTCGTGCTTCGGCCTGCGCGTCGCGCCCGGCGCGCGGCTGGAAGCCGACCGATTGCCCGGCCGTGATCGTTTCCGCATCCAGCGGATCCACCATGTCCTCCACTGCAAGGGCATTCCCCGGCTCGACCGCTGCCATCCCGTGATCCGACACGATGACAAGGTTGGTGCGATCCAGCATGCTGCGCATCGACAGCGCTCGCACCAGGCGTCCGATGGCCCCATCGACTGCACGCACCGCGGCATGCGCCTGCGGCGAATCCGGGCCGTGGTCGTGGCTGTCGTGGTCGATCGTCTCGAAGTAGAGCGTTGCGATCCGTGGCCGTGTCGCATCCGGTTCCGACAACCAGTCGACGACAGTATCGACGCGTGCCGCCAGGGGCGTGGTCGCGTCGAATGGTTGCCAGCGTGTTGGACGCACGCCCTGGATCGCAGCCTCGCTGCCGGGCCAGAACATCGTCGCGCCCGGCATGCCCGCTTCGGCTGCGCCTACCCAGATCGGTTGGCCATCCCACCACCGCCCATCCGCGACCGAATCGCGTCGCGACAACGCGAACGTACCGAGCGACGCATCGCGCATCGTGTTGTGCACGATGCCGTGCCGGTCCGGGCGCAGGCCTGTCACCAGCGTGTAGTGGTTTGGAAATGTCAGCGAGGGATACGACGGCGTCATCCAGTCCGCGCGAACCCCTTCGTCGGCGAGCCGCGACAGGTTGGGCGTGATGCCGAGATCGAGATAGTCGGCGCGAAAACCGTCCAGCGAAACCAGCAACACGCTCTCGCGTTCGGCGGCCGTGCGCGGCATGGAGGCGCAGGCGGCAAGCAGGATCACAAGGAGGGATGCGAACGTGGTCCGCAAGCTGCGTGGGCTCATGGAGCCATCATAAAAGGCCCTGTGGCTGGACGTTGACACTCGGCCATGAACCGCTGGATCGAGACCCTGATGATGCGATGAATCAACAACCCCGCATGACGGCCGTCAAGCACCAACCGGCGTATGGTGGGCGCGTGCTTGTCGTTCCCCATCAAGGTGCTGCCATGAACGTGACCGCCGCTCTTTCCGTGCTGGCCGCCGGCCTGGTCATCGCTCCTGCATTCGTCGTTTCCGCACAGTCGGCCACCGCC